>CAOJHI010000092.1 GCA_948436005.1 uncultured Lachnospiraceae bacterium | reverse complement strand
GGTACGATCAGGTGACTGGAGTTCAGACGTGTGCTCTTCCGATCTAGGCCGATATTCGAAACGGGAATTTAAGGCGATGAAAGGCTGAGGCAGGTTCTGAGTTTTGAAAACAGGCTGAAGAACGTGTAAGGCAGCAAAGGGCTTTCCAACCAGGGAGGCCCTTTTTGTAAGAATGTGGATGAAAATTCGGTGACAGGGCAGTGAAAATCGCTTATAATGAATTAGGAGACAGTTAGGGAATAATGATTAACAGATAAAATATTTGGTCTTGTATTCAAAGGGAGAACAAATGATAGCAGGTGGATTGAAAGAGAAGGGATTGTTTTATATGAAAAATTTTGAAATCTGCCTATCAAATCGGGATAATAAAAGACGAAAATATCTGGTTGGAGGCACTTGCAACAAGAAATAATGTGGCGCATGCATATAATCAGGTGATAGCGATAGATATTGTCAGAAATACAAAAGCAAAATATTACAATATGTTTTGCAAATTGAAAGAAGAAATAGAAAATAATTGGATTTAAATTTGGGCAGACAAGCCTGGTGCAGGATGATGGTACACAGAAAGTTTTATAAATCTTGATTTATAGCATGGCTGTGGCAAATGCTTAGACTTGCGGAAAACAGTGTGAAAAATGAGACAATTTTATGCGGGGAACAAAAATGGAAGCGAAATACAGGATCTCCAATTACGAAAAAATGAAAGATGATATGGCAACTGTGTTTTTACAGTACGATCAGGAAAAAATGATCCGAAAGTTTGCACTGGAGCACGACGAAACATACCTTTATGTTTCTTTTGTTGGGAGAAAGTATCGCATTAATCGTCTGACAGGCAGTGTAGTCTGGTCGGAGGATGCTTTTCGGACAGAGCAAATGGCAGATTACAATGAAGCTATGACCATATATGACGTGCTGTGCTATTCCAAAGAATCGTGTCAGCCTGCAAATGAGTGGATCAATGTGGGAAGTCTTTCCGGCATTCAAGGTGGAACCCTGGCAAAAGGAAGCAACTTCTTTCAGGATGCTGGTGCATATTTTGACGGGAAAACACGATTGTTGATTCAGGCATGTGAGTCATTGGGAGGAAGAAGAGTAAAAAAAGGAGATGTGGCATTTGAACTGGATTTGTTTCCGTTTCTTACAATAGCACTGCATTTCTGGGAATCCGACGAGGACTTTCCCGCAAGTTTGCAAATTCTGGTGGATAAAAACATTCTTGATTATATGCATTATGAAACAGTAATGTTTGCGGTCACACATGTGCTTGGCTGTTTAAGAAGTAAGTGTGAAGTGCTTTGATCACTTTCCGGTTTAGGCAGGCAAATCAAAGACAAAATAGTTTTTGGGGGTTATAGAATGAATTTGAAAATACGCAAAGCGGTACCGGAAGATCTTGAAGGTGTGGCAAAAATTTATGAAAAAATCCATCTGGCAGAGGAAAAGGGAGAGGCGCAGATCGGATGGGAAAGAGGCGTCTATCCGGAGAAGGCTACAGCACAGGAGGCTCTCGCCAGAAATGATTTGTTCGTTGAAGAGCTGGACGGCAATATCGTTGGCACAGCAATATTAAATCAGGCACAGGTCGATATCTATGAGAAAGCGAATTGGAGATATGATGTACCTGCAGAGCAGGTAATGGTAATGCACACGCTTGTCGTAGACCCGGATATCAAAGGGAAGGGACTTGGCAGAGTTTTTGCAGAGTTTTATGAAAAATATGCAGTGCAGCAAGGCTGCCATTATTTGCGGATTGATACGAATGAGAAAAACACAAATGCCCGGAAGTTTTACAAAAAACTGCAGTACGAAGAAATTGATATTTTGCCATGCACTTTTAATGGTTTGGAAGGGGTTAACCTGGTATTGTTGGAAAAAAGGATAGAATGAAGAGAATGGATTGACTGATATAACGAGAAATCAAATAGGTTCGAAAACGGACGCGTGGTATGACACCGGGATGGTGATGTGCCATGCGTCCTTGTTTTTGAAAAAGTCTGCAAAAAGGGAAAATAGTAAGCCTGGCTATCCGTTTGGAGAGTGGACTTGTTCATAAGGATAAAGTAAAATAAAAAATATATATAATAAAAAACCAGGGAAATTGTTACCAAGAATGTAAAAAGAAGGTGGGGGGTAGTTGGATAAAAGCTATATAGCTCCGGAGGTTGCGCTTCGGAAACTGAGGGCTGCGCGGGGCCTGCAGCAGACGATATATATTTACGGAGCGACCGGCTACGGCAAAACAGAACTTGTACGGCAGTATCTCTCTAATCGCAGATATCAGTATTTTTCCTGCAGGGAAGACAGAGAAAAACCGGAAGAAATATTTAGCTTTTGGCCGGAGCGTGAAAAGGGAGATGGGAAACCGCGTGAAAAAAGAAACACAAAAGATCAGGCTTCCGTCATTGTAGTGGATGACCTTCATTTGCTGAAAAGCGAGGAGGGACGCGCGCAGATTCTGGAAACGATTAGACGCGGGGAGGTATGGCTGATTTTGATTGGCAGGAGTCCCCTGCCGCTCTGGTTGATGCAGACCTATGTAAAAGAAGGCTTTCTGATTGTTACAGAAGAGGATCTGCGCCTCAAGAAAAAAGAAATTGCAGAATATTTCGAGAGGCAGCAGCTTTCTTTTACAGAGGAGGAGGCTGCGTACGTTTGGGAACAGACCCAGGGAAACGGCTACGTGGTACGGCACACGGCACTTAAGATGCAGGAGGGAAAACGGCCGGGCCCGCAGCTGACACAGGAGATTCAGGAAGCTTTTGTAGATTATCTGGAAAGCTGTATTCTTGTTGAATGGGACAGCGATTTGCTGGAATTTCTGATGAAGATCAGTGTGGTAGAAGAATTCACCTTGCCGATGGCGGAGCTGGTTTCGGGAGACAGCAGAGTATCAGAGCTTTTGGAACGGGCTTTGGAGGCGGGGAATTTTCTGACTTGTGAAGAAGGTGTTTACCGGCTCCGTCCGGAGCTGGTGGGTGCGCTCCGAAAAAGGGCGGCAAAAGTATTTGGTTCTGATAAGATGGCGGATTATGCTTATAATGCAGGGCTGTATTATGAAATGCATGATCAGATTGTACCTGCGCTTGTGATGTTTGAACAGTGCGGCAGAAAGGAACGCGTAAAAGATTTGTTGATTCGCAACGCGCGCTTGAATCCGGGTAACGGACATTATTTTGAACTGCGCCGGTATTATTTACAGATGCGGGAAGAAGAGGTAGAAGAAAGTGCTGTTTTAATGGCAGGGATGAGTATGCTGTATTCGTTGCTGTTGCAGGAAGACGAGAGCGAATACTGGTATGACAAACTGAAATTGTTTGTGCAGAAGACAAAAGGAGGCCAGAGGCGGGAAGCACTGAGCAGACTTGTTTATCTTGACATAGCGCTGCCTCACCGCGGGAGCATAGATATGCTTGAGATTATGAAACGGGTTCCTTCCCTGCTGTTTGAACGGGGCATTCGGCTGCCGGAATTTTCGGTCACGAGCAATTGTCCGAGTACGATGAATGGAGGAAAAGATTTTTGCCATTGGAGTAAAGATGACCGGAAGCTGGCAGTTACGGTTGGGAGACTTGTTGAGCGGGTACTGGGGCGTTACGGAAAAGGGCTTGTAAAGGCTGCCCTTGGCGAAAGCCTGTATGAAAAGGGTGGAGATACGTATGAAATACTGACTCTTCTGACGCACGCGCAGATGGAGACAGAAGGCGGCGGGATGATGGAGATAGAATTTGCCGCTGTTGGCCTGCAGGTACGCCTGAATGTTTTTCACGGGGAAATGCAGACTGCCAGAGCGCTGCTTGGCGCTTTTGAAGGAAAGGTACGGGAACAGGGAGCCCTGCAGCTTTTGCCTAATATAGCGGCTTTGAAGTGCCGTCTGGCGTTGTATGAGGGTGACAGGAATACGGTGGAAACCTGGATGGAGACAGCACCAGATGAGAAAAAGGAATTTTATGTGATGGAGCGTTACCGGTATTTGACGAAGGTGCGTTGTTATATATTTGCAGGGGCTTATCTTGAAGCACAATCCCTCCTGGAAAAACTGAGGTATTACGCAGAGAAATTTCACCGTATCTATATACGTATGGAGGTCAATCTGCTTTCTGCAATTGTAAAACAGCGTATGGGAGGAGAATGGAAAGAAGACTTTCTGGCAGCTCTCAAAGAGGCGGGGAAGTATCGTTTCTTTCGTCTGATCAGTGAAGAGGGAGCAGCGGTAAAAGCGCTGTTTGCATCTGCGGGACGGTCTTTTTTGGAGCAGGAGCTGCCAGATAAAGAATGGTTCTCACGCCTGTTATTGGAAACCGGAGAGGTGGCAGTGCGTTATCCGGTTTATCTGAAACGACAGCTTGCGCAGATGCCGGATTTCTGTGAGACGGCATTAGCCATTCTTCGGTTACAGGCAGAAGGACTGAGTGTGAACCAGATTTCGGAGCGGCTTTCCATGAAATCAGCAACCGTGAAATATCATACAAAAGAGAATTACCGGAAGCTTGGAGTGTCGGGGAAAACGGATGCTGTGCTGGCTGCACGGAATCTTGGGATTTTATAGAAAACGAAACTAGGAGGAATAAGGATGCAAGGATCAGGAAAAAGGTTTCTGGCAATTCTGGTTAGCGCAGCTATGCTGACTGCAACAGCCGGAGCACCGGTTTGCGCGGCATAAAAAGAAGAAATAGCGGCCGCATTGGAAAACGGGGAACAGAAGGATACAGAGACGGCAGAAATATCGAAAGAGGAGGCCGTGACCTCAGAGACGAAAGCATCGGAGGAAACAGAGACAAAACCGGAGGAAACAGAAATAAATCCGGAGGAAACAGAGACAAAACCGGAGGAAACGGAAACGCCAAAGCTGCCAGAGACATCAGATACGTCCGAAGGACAATCAGAACCAGAGACACCGGAAATGCCGCAGCAGTCGGAAGTGTCGTCAGAAACAAAGCCGCCGAAGACAGAGGAGACATCAAATGTGTCTGAAGGACAATCAGAGACTTTGGAAACACCGCAAGAGCCGAAAGAGCCATCCGAAAACGGGAAGCCGGAGACTGTAGATACATCAGATAAAACTGAAACACCATCCGAAACGCCGGGAATTTTGAATGTGACACAAGCCCCGGCAGCAGAATCTGCCGGGCTGCCTGACACGGATACATCTGTACCGGAAGTTTCAGGAAAAACGCTACTTTCCGGTGAGGAGAATACATCGGGAATGATTGATGTACCAGAACCGTCTGAATTATCAAAGCCGGAGTTTTATGCGCTCAATGATGCGTTTGAAGTGGACGGAATCAAATATAAGGAAGTCGGGGCAGGCAGGGTTCGCCTGATGGAAGGCAAACAGGCAAGCGGGAACCTGGTTATACCGGAAATGGTCAAAAAGCCCGGAACAGAGAAAGAATATCGGGTGGTTTCGATTGAAGGAAGGGCATTTGCAAGCAACAAAAATCTGACTGGAATTACTCTTCCCTCAAGCCTGACCAGCATTGGAACGTATGCATTTTCAGGGTGCAGCGCTCTGACAGGGAACCTGGTTTTACCTGAAGGCCTGGCGGAGCTCGGGGATTATGCATTTCAGAGCTGTGCAGGTCTTTCCGGGGATATCAGACTGCCGGACAGCCTGTTGAATATTGGAATCAGTGCTTTTTATGGATGCAGCGGTTTTAATGGAAGCCTGGTTCTGCCGGGAAATCTGACTTACCTTGGAAAGAGTACGTTCGATGGATGCAGCGGGCTGCAGGGAACCGTGCTTTTGCCGGACAGTCTGAATGTAATCGAGACATACGCTTTTTCGAGATGCCAGTTTACGTGCGAGGCATCATCAGAATCAGTTGCAGCACTGGCGTATGGTTCAGGATATCGTAACATAACGCTGAATGGCGTTCTGTATGAACCGGCGCCGATAAACACTTCTACTTTTCGTGTTGATGACTTTTATTATAAAATAATTGATAAAGAAAAAGGATATGTTCAATTAAGTTCGTCTCCAAGCACGGTATCAGGCGTTGTGACAATTCCGGATCGTGTCACGTATCAGGAAAAAACGTATCAGGTAACAGAAATCGGGCCAATGGCCTTTCATTCGAAAAAGAATATAACCGGAGTGATTTTTCCGGAAGGCCTGCTTCATATAGGAGATTCTGCTTTTGACTACTGTACTGGCCTTAGCGGAACCCTGACATTGCCGGACAGCCTGGTCAGCATCGGGTCAGAGGCTTTTATGGAATGTACCGGCCTGAGTGGGAATCTGATTTTTCCGGAAAATATGAAAAGCATAGGAAAATTTGCTTTTATGAATTGTACAGGTTTCAATGGATCTTTACAATTACCGGACAGTATTACAAATATCGGGGAAAGTGCCTTTTTTAACTGCTGTAACCTGAGAGGAACTCTGACATTGCCGTCTGGTCTGACGAAAATATCTCAGAATGCATTTTATAATTGCAGCCGTCTGACTGGAATACTGACAATTCCGGACAGTGTTACGGGACTGGGCAGCACGGCATTTCAGCTGTGCAGCGGTATTACAGAGTTTCAGGTTGGAAAAGGAGTACAGAGTATCGGAAGTTCCGCGTTTCCTTCTGGAGCCAAGCTGGTGACGGGCAGCCCTCAGGTTCAGCTTTTGCTGGTAGAATATCTGAGATTGAATGAGATCCCGGCCGCTTTTTGGGACGGGCAGGAAGATGTGCCGGGCGGTGCGATAGTTACCGTAGAGAAAGATGCTGTGATTTCCGGTGACATTACGATTGGTGAGGAAGCGCAGGTAAGGATTGCTCCGGATGTTACGGTCACTGTTTCCGGAAAGCTGACCGTGGAAGGAACTGTTACCGTGGAAGGAATTTTGCTGGCAGACGGCACAATTAATGTCACAGAAACAGGTACGATCGTCAGGAGAAAACAGGAGCAGCTTGAGATTCAGGATATAGGGAACAGAACGTATGGGGATGACAGCTTTACACTGGCTGTAAACGGCGGAAGTGGTGTAGGTGCTGTGACATTTGAAAGTTCTGATCCGTCTGTGCTGAGTATTTCAGGTAATACAGCGACAATCCGAAAGGCAGGAACTGTTGTTATTACGGCGACAAAATCAGAGGATTATACATTTAAAGAAACATCAGCGATACAGCCTGTTGATATTGAACGGAAAAAAGTTACAATTCAGGCAGAGAATATTTCTGTGAAGAAAGAAGAGCAGCTCCCGGGATTCACGTATGTACCCTTGACACTGGCGTATCAAGATCGTATCGAAACAGAGCCGGTATTAACCAGCAGTGTAATAGATACAGGGGTGATCGGTGAATATTCAATTGAGATTAAAGGCGCAGTACTGACCAATCATGACAGCTATGTGATTGAATATGTTCCGGGGATTTTGAGGGTGACAGATAATCTCTATACACTTAAGGTAAATAACAGTGGGGATGGAGCAACAGCATCAGGAGAGTTCCATCCAGGAGAACGGATTGAGCTTCATGCCGGAACCAGAAATGAGTATGTGTTTGATGGCTGGATTTCTGACAATGGCGGTGTGTTTGAGGACGCAGCTTCACCGGATACTGGTTTTATTATGCCAAAAGCGGATGTAGTGATTACTGCAAACTGGAAAAAAGAAGAGGGACCTTCTGATAATAATGAAGGAGGAACCGGCGGCAATGGAGGTTCCGGAAGCAATGAGGAAGGAACCGGCGGCAACGGAGGAGCCGGCGGTAACGAAGAGGGAACCGGTGGCAACGGAGGTTCCGGAAGTAACGAAGAGGGAACCGGCGGCAACGGAGGTTCCGGAAGCAATGAAGGAGGAACTGGCAGTAACGGAGGTTCCGGCGATAACCAAGGAAACAAGAAACCGGACAATGACAAAAAAACAGAAGAAAAAAGAAAAGATGATAGAAAGGTGACAGAGCCTGCAATCGGAACTGTTTCCGTAGATGCTGAGAAGGACGGTAAGGATGGAACTATTTCTGTGAACATAACAGAAGCACATATCAGTCAGGCGGTTCAGGCAGCAAAGGATGCAGCAGCAGACAGGGATGTAAATGCAGGAGATATTTCAATTAAGATTCAGGTTACATTTGAGGAAGATGGTTCAGATGAGAATAGGGTGAATCATCTGAAAGTCAATCTTTCGTCTGAGGTACAGAAGCAGATGAAAGACAATAAAATCAGCCGGGTGACGTTTGCAGCCGAAAAGCCGGGGATCTCCGTAGGGCTTGATCTGAATGCTGTCGTGGCAGTCAATGATCAGGCGAAAGGAGATGTGCAGCTGGTCATCACGTGCGCAGATTCCACCAAGTTTTCCGGGGAAGCACAGGTTGCAATTGGAAGCCGTCCGGCGTTTGAACTGAACATTTTATACGGCAGTGATCAGCAGATGATCACAGATTTTGGTTCCGGGAAAATGCACGTTGCAGTTCCATATGAATTACAGAAAGAAGAAAATCCGGGAGGAATGCAGGCAGTTTACGTGAGCGAAGAGGGAGAAGCCACGTATTTGATTAATTCTGTTTACAGCAGCGGCAAAAAGGTGGCGTATTTTGCAGCAGACTGTCCCGGAATCTATGGACTGGGGTATCGAACACCAGCTTCCTGCAAAGATGTGAAAACCCACCCGGCAAAAGATGATATGGAATTTGTAATCAGCCGGAAACTGATGGAACCGCTTGATGATGGGGTGTTCGGCCCGGAAGAACCGGTAACGGTGGAGCAGTTTACTGCTTATTTTGAAAAACTGACTGGGATAGATGTGACCACTGGCCTTGAACGTTATTTTGCCGGAGCAAATACATGGCAGACTCTTACGCGTGCACAGGCGTGCTGTCTGCTGCGCCATTATACGGAACATACCATTTCTGGTTCTGTATCAGAAGGCTGGCTGAGAAATACTTCCGGCAGTTGGGCATACTATCAGGATGGCAGAAAGCTGACCGGAATTCATACCATAGACGGGTTGTGGTATGAATTTGGTAAAGACGGTTTGCTGAAAGGATAATTAAATCTTCAGGTAAGACTTCAGGCAAATGAAGTTGGGATGAAAAAAGGCATATGGAATAGCAAAGGAAAGAAGCTTTGTGATCCATATGCTTTTTTGTAGCCCATTCAAGAGACAATGTGTAAGGGAATCAAGCTTCCTTTTGCCTGCGTGGCTTGAAATATGGCAGACTTCATGATAAGATAATTTTAATCGTTGGAAATATTTTGATAATAAAAAACAGAGCGCATGAGGTGTTGCGGATGCAGATTAATTTAAGTTCAGATGGTTACGAGATCGTTGACAGCAGGCAGGTTTTTCTATTTGAGGCGAGTAAGGATTTAAAGCTGGATATCAGAGCAGATAACGGCTTTTCTTTTTCTGTTGTTTTAGTTTTTTTGAAGGATTCCTCAGGGAAACAGGAGATTAGGCAGGAAGTTCGGGAAAATACGCTTCATCTGTCGTGTATGAATTTTATGGATAAGGGAACCGGCCTTATTACACCAAAAAAGATAGCAGAGATCGAAGACAGAGCGCTGTTTTTGATGTTTTGGTCTTCCGTGCACGGAGATCTGAACGGGAAGGTCAGAAGTGTAAGGTATACCCTGTTTTTTGAGAGACAGCCGGAGGAGAGTGAATAAATGGGAGCGAATCGGCTGATTACAAACGGGTCGTATGTATTAAATGAGAAAGCGGTTCAAAACAAAACCAAAAAACGGCTTGCGTATGAAGTGATGCACATGGACCGGCGGGTGGCAAGCATTTCGTCCATTGGGAATGTAAAGATTTTTGATGAGGCTTTTATGCCATATGACCTTTATCTTGAGCAGGAAGAGGAACACGACATTGAGACAATGATGAACAATGTCAACAATTTTTACCATTGGTGTGCATCGCGTGTTCTGTCGCTGGACCGGAAATATGCAAAGGAAATTTTAAACAGTATCGGTGTGGCGCAGGCTGTGACAGATAAGGACCGCGCAGAGATTTCTCTATCATATCACTGCGTCTCTCTGACAGATGTTTTCTGGGTCAGGGGCCAGGAGGAAGACGTTGCATTTGCAGAGCTGAATCTGTACGACAATACATTAAATGAGGCAGTTGTAGAGCTGTCCTTGAAGGGCCGGCAGATGACAGTCACAAATGAGGAGCTGGCGCCGGATTTATCAACAAAAGGCTGCTTTCCCAAAGCATGGATCCGCGGTGAAGGCGGCTTTCGTCTCCTGAAAGGGGGAAACGAATCTGCCGTGAACAGGGAATTGCTGGCAAGCGCGGTCTGCCAGTGTTTTGATGTCAGGCAGGTGAGGTACCGGAAGCATATTTATGAGGGGCAGGTGGTTACGGAGAGCGATATCATAACGTCAAAGGAATACTCTATGGTTTCAAAGATGGCGTTTGATATTTATGCGTGTAATCATGATCTGGATACACTTGAAATCTGTAAGCGTCTGGACCCGGTAACTTATTATGGTATGAATATTCTGGATTATCTGACCGGGAATACGGACCGCCATCCGGAAAACTGGGGGTTTTTGGTGGATAACAGCACAAATCAGTGTATTTCTCTGTATCCGCTGATGGATTTTAATCAGTGTTTTTTGTCTTATGACAATCTGGAAGGTGCAAGCTGCCAGACCGTATTACCGCTTCGAATGACACAGAGAGAGGCGGCTATCGAAGCAGTCAAAGCGATCGGGCTGCGGCAGATCGCAAAGATCGATATGGGCTGGTTTGGGACAATGGAAAAAGAAGCAGAAATGTTTCGGTTACGGCTTGCAGAATTGAAACATTATGAATCGAAACGTTATGAATCAAAACGTGGCGAAAGGACAGAAAAGGATGAATCTGATACAAAAGATAGAAGCGTACCGTCCATGGAATGAACAGGAAGCAAAGGACCGGGAGCTGATTCTGGAATGCCTGCGCCGGGAACCGGATATTTTTACAAGAAAAAATGTCCTGGCGCATATGACAGCTTCAGGCTGGGTGGTGAATCCGGCGCGG
>CAOJHI010000091.1 GCA_948436005.1 uncultured Lachnospiraceae bacterium | reverse complement strand
CATATTCAAAATCAGTAACAGCACGCAACCCTCTGACGATGAAGGAAGCCTCACATTTTCTGACAAATTCAACAGAAAGACCGGAAAAAGACTCTACCCGGACATTTGGAATGTGGCTGGTCACATCCTCTAACATTTTAACACGTTCCCCAACGGAAAACAACGGTGTTTTCACATTATTGTTCAGCACACCGACCACCAGCTCGTCCACCATTGCTGCTGCACGCTCGATGATATCAAGATGCCCTTTTGTCACAGGATCAAAACTCCCGGGATATACCGCACGCTTCATGAACGCTCCTTTTCCAGCATTTTAATAAAAACATGCATGTTTGTCTTATACTCTTTTACACGCACCACTTCAAACCCCAACTGTGGTACATAGGAAAAATCGGTATCAAGTGACGCCTCTGCGATAAACAGTGTTTCCTGATTTACAAAGGTCGGCCGATGCACGGAAAAATACTCAAGCACATCACGTTCCAGGTCTTTTCCATAAGGAGGGTCCATAAACACGATATAGTATGGTAACTGTCCGGCCATTCTGGAAAAAGCGGAAAAAACATCACATTGCAGCACATCTGCCTGTGCATCAAGATGCGTAAAGGTCAGATTTTCCCGAATACACTGTGCTGCAGCCTTATTCTGTTCAATAAAACACGCATGGGCTGCCCCACGGCTTAAAGCCTCAATTCCAATTCCGCCGCTTCCGCTGAAAATGTCCAGAAAACGGCATCCATATATATCATTTTGCAGTATATTAAACAGCGTCTCTTTGATGCGGTCTGTAGTTGGCCTTGTATCCATTCCAGGCACTGTCTTAAGCGGAAGTCTCCGCGCTGTTCCGGCTATAACTCTCATATATCATCCTTAATGTATAGACTATTCTGAATTATTATAAAGATTCCTTCGAATCATGTCAATACGGAACAGACATTCTGCCGATTTGCGTTTTTTTCATTTAAATTTTTATCCAAAAAGAATGAAAACAATTTGCAACAATTTCCAGTTTATATCCTTCACAGATGCATATACTAGAAGTGCAGTAAAGAACTGCATGAAAAAAATCGACAGATAAAAAAAGAACTGAAAACAAAGGAGGCGTTTGATATGTCATCAACAAACACAACAGCAGTACCGGAAGCAAAGAGTGCATTAGACCGTTTTAAATTCGAGGTAGCAAATGAACTGGGTGTGCCGCTTACAAACGGCTACAACGGAAACCTGACATCCAAACAGAATGGTTCTGTTGGCGGATATATGGTAAAGAAGATGATCGAGGCGCAGGAGCGTCAGATGTCCGGCAACGCTCAGATGTCCGGTAACACTCAGATGTCCGGAACCACTCAGACATCCGGTACGATGATGTAACTTTCTTAAAGTACAAAAAAGAAGCAGTCACAACAGGACTTTTAAATGAAAAGTTTTGACGTGAGAAAAAGACGGAGCAGATACATTTCGTATCTGCCCCGTCTTTTCGGTGACAGGAGATAGATCAGATTCCCATGCTTCCTGTCACATCGTTATTGATCACATAATAAACCATGTTCTCTTCCGGCTTCAGATAAAGCGTTACGGATTTCATGTCACCCGCTTTCTGCTTCATATCTTTTGTCCAGATTTCTTTTACGCGCTTCATCAAGTCGTCCTTATTGATCTCTTTCCCAAGATACTGAAGATAGACCGTTTCCTTTACTGCTGCTTTTTTGGACGGAGCTGCTTTTTTAGCTGCAACCGCTTTCTTTGCCTCAGTCTTTACTTCTTCTGCCTTTTTCTCCATGAGCTCTGCTGCACCGGCTACTGTCTCTGTAGCAGCCTTCACTGCTTTGCGTGTGACTTTTCTGGCTGTCTTTGGAGCTTCCTTTACTTCGGCAACTACCTTCTCTGCAGTTTCTTTTGCTGCAAGTTCTGCATCTTTTACGATTTTCTTCATTCTAAAAATCCCTCCTGAAAGTGAAGCTTACGACTTCTCTGCATTTTCTTTTTAGTATATGCGCAAACTCAACTTAATTCTTTCTTATGAATCATAAACCATAAATCGAAGCAGTGCAAGTCAAAAATAAGGAGGAATCCACAAAAACTTCGTGACATATAGCTAAAACAAAAGGGACAAAATTGGTCATTATTGCCAATGATTTTAGAAATATATGCCAGATCGTATCAGAAACAGCATCCGGTCAAGGAACGCAGGAAAATCTCCTTCTGGCGGTCCGGCCCGGGGCTTAGATATGCTCCATAATAGGCTCTGTTGTCACCTGAAGGCCAAGCTTGCGCAGCGTACTCAAATCCACCTTGGAAAGTCTGGTGGAACAATGGAGCTGGCATCCGCGAAGCATGGGGATGCAGTCAAGTGCCTGCTGGGCCATGGCGCTCTCAGCGGCGCTGATCGAAAGCGCGATCAACGTCTCATCCGTATGAAGGCGCGGGTTCTTGCTTCCAAAATACTGTGTCTTTAATTTCTGAATCGGCTCAAGCGCTTTGGCTGAAATCAGAAGATGCTCATGTTCAATACCGGCAAGTTTTTTCAATGCATTCAGAAGAACTGCAGAGCAGGGCCCGAGAAGCTTTGAAGTCTTTCCAGTCACAATACTTCCGTCAGCCAGCTCAATCGCTGCTGCGCTTCTCTCCAGCCGGGCCGCCAGTTCATTGGCTTCTTTTGCGCATGGCCGGTCTTTTGGCGTCATGCCGAGCTGCTGCAGGAGGAATTCTATTTTAAACAATTCATCATCAGTTGCTTCCATGTCAGCCTTTCGAAGCATGGATTCGTAGTAACGCCTTATAATCTCCTGCTTTGACGCTTCACAGCAGGCGTCATCGTCAACAATGCAGTAACCTGCCATGTTTACCCCCATATCTGTAGGAGAATTATAAGGGCTTTTTCCGAAAATACGCTCGAACATTGCATAAAGAACCGGGAAAATTTCAATGTCTCTGTTATAATTTACCGTAGAAATACCGTAAGCGCTCAGATGGAAGGAATCAATCATATTTACATCATTCAAATCCGCAGTTGCAGCTTCATAGGCAAGATTGACCGGATGGGAAAGCGGAAGGTTCCAGACCGGGAACGTCTCGAATTTTGCATAACCGGCCCGTATTCCACGTTTGTGCTCATGATAGAGCTGGGAAAGACAGGTAGCCATTTTACCGCTCCCCGGTCCCGGAGCTGTCACAACTACGAGCGGGCGGGTCGTTTTGATATAGTCATTTTTTCCGTAACCCTCTTCGCTTACGATCAGGGATATGTTTTTCGGGTATCCTTCGATTTTATAATGGCAGTATACCGGGATTCCCTGATTCTCAAGTTTTGTTTTAAAGGAAATAGCCGTTCCCTGGTTGTGATATCTGGTCAATACGACGCTGCCCACATAAAGTCCGTGGGAACGATAGATTTCAATCAGGCGCAGCACATCGAGATCATAGGTAATTCCGAGATCTGCACGGACTTTGTTTTTTTCAATATCTTCTGCGTTAATTACAATGATAATCTCAGCCTGCTCCCGAAGTTGCAGCAGCATCTGTAGCTTACTGGAAGGCGCAAATCCCGGAAGAACCCGGGAGGCATGATAATCGTCAAACAGCTTCCCGCCAAATTCCAGATAGAGTTTGTTATCAAACATGGAAATCCGTTCTTTGATCTTTTCAGATTGCATCTGCAGATACTTTTGGTTATCAAATCCTGTTTTCATTTTGTACCTCGTTTTTAATATTATCTCAAAATTGGATGCGGATTTGAACTCCACATCCTGTTCTCTGACAGTATACGACATTTTGAGCAGAATAGCCATCGGTTTCTTTCAGTCATTATTCCTAAAAAAAGCAAAATAATTATTGATTTTTTAGAAATTTCTGATATACTTAATATGTATAAATTTGGTTCAATATAATTCGAAAGGTTTGATGAAGAATGAATATCGGTTTTATCGCACACAACAACAGAAAAACTCTGATCGAAAATTTCTGTCTCGCATACAAGTATATCCTGTCAAAGCACAGACTCTATGCAACCGGAACTACGGGTCGGAGAATTGAAGACGTTACAAATCTGAAGGTTTACAAATTTCTTCCGGGAAGCGTTGGCGGCGACAAGCAATTCATTGACATGATCGAACGAAACTGTATGGATATGGTGATCTTCTTCTACAATCCCCTGGAGACGAGTCCAAATGCACCTGATATTTATGCGATCACCCGCTGCTGTGATGAATACAACATCCCAATTGCAACCAACATTGCAACTGCTGAGTCTCTTGTGCTGGGACTTGCGCGCGGAGATCTTGACTGGCGGTTGAATATTCGCTCGGATGATTTTTAAGTGCGTACAACTCTGCAAAGACCTGAATATAAAAAATAAAATCCTGCATACATGATAATAAAATACAAGGAAATACAAACAAAACAGGCAAAGCATTTTTTGACATCAAAAAATATTTTGCCTGTTTCTATTTTTATAAATTCAAATGATCACTCTGGTGCCGGATGAGAAGGTTGAAATGCTTCCTGAGTCTTTGATGGCCGGGCGCTGCAAGCTCCGGATCTTCTGCAAGGATGATTCCAGCAGCCTCATTCGCCTGCTGAAGCACCTCTGCATCGGTATAAATATCCGCCAGAGTAAAATCAAGCATACCGCTCTGCCGCACTCCAAACAGATCGCCCGGGCCTCGCAGCTGCATATCACGGTTTGCAATTTCAAAGCCATCGATTGATTTACACAGAATATCGAGCCTTTCCCGGATTGTTTTCCCTTCCATCGTATGAAGAAAAATACAGTAGGACTGATCAGAGCCACGTCCGACACGTCCGCGCAGCTGATGAAGCTGTGCAAGACCAAAACGCTCTGCATTTTCAATCATCATCACAGTTGCATTCGGCACATTCACTCCCACTTCTACTACAGTCGTTGACACAAGGACCTGAATTTCATTTGCAAGAAAACGGCTCATAATCTCGTTTTTCTGAGAAGGCTTCATTTTTCCGTGCAAATATTCCACGCATATTCCATCCGGAAGCTCTCTGCGGAGCACCTCTGTGTAATTTATCACATCTTCTGCCTCAATGGCTTCACTTTCATCTACCATGGGACAAATCACATACGCCTGATGGCCCTGTGATACCTGATTTTTTATAAATTCATATGCCTTTTTCCGATATCCCGTGTTTACCACACAATTTTTAATCGGCAGACGGTTCGAGGGCATTTCATCAATGACTGAGATATCAAGATCACCGTATAAAATTACGGCAAGTGTTCTCGGAATGGGCGTAGCGCTCATAACGATGGTATGCGGCATTTCTCCTTTCATGGAAAGCAATTCCCGCTGCCTTACGCCAAAGCGGTGCTGCTCGTCCGTAATCACAAGCGCCAGGTTTTGATAGACAACCTTTTCCTGAATAAGTGCATGTGTACCAACAATAACAGATGCCTCTCCGGATGCAATTTGGGCATAAGCCTCGCGTTTCTGCTTTGCTGTCATGGAGCCGGTCAGCAAAACAACTTCAAAAGGAAAACCATTTTCTGCAAAAAGCTCCTGCAATGAGGTATAGTGCTGTCTTGCAAGTACCTCAGTCGGCACCATCAATGCTCCCTGATAGCCGCTGTCCGCTGCCATGAGAAGTGCAAGAATTGACACAATTGTCTTTCCGGAACCAACATCTCCCTGAATTAGCCGTGCCATTACTGTTTCGCCGGACATTTCCTGTTCAATCATCTTCCAGACCCGAAGCTGTGCGTTTGTCAGTTTATAGGGAAGATTGGCAAGTAAAGCCTGCGTCTTTTCACTTGTTTTTATCTGAAAATGGTTTGCCGCCTTTTCACGGACAGATTTCAGGCTGCGAAGCTGCAAAATAAAAAAGAAAAACTCGTCAAAAACAAGCCGTTTTCTTGCCAGCAGCATTGCATGATAATCTTTCGGAAAATGGATCTGTTCAATTGCAAAATTGTATTCTGAAAGCTGAAAGCTGCTGCGAATCTCATCCGGCAGATAATCCGTCAGTAAAGCTTTGTGAGCCAGGACCTGGCGCACTGCCTTTTGAACCATCTGGCCGGTTAAGCCTTTTACAAGCGAATAGACCGGCAGGAGTGTTCCGGAAAGGCCTTTGTATTGTTCTACATGAAAAACAGCCGGCTGCTCCATGAGCAGCCGTTTACCTTTTGTTTTTATTCTTCCCCGGAATATGTAGGGAACTCCGCTTCGCAGCTGATTCTTTAAAAATGGCATATTGAACCAAGTGACCGCCATGGCCTCACTTCCGTCGCTGCATAGTGCAGTGGAAACGGAAAGTCCGCGGATATATCGTGTGGCGGGCGGAGCCGTAAGCTGTACAGCTACAGCTGCCACCTCCCCCTCCGACAGCGCGCGGATTTCTTTTGGCGGTTCGTAAGCTTCATAGGTTCTGGGATAGTACGTAATCAAATCCCTTAAATTCTCAATACCGGTTTTCTGAAAAATCTGCTTTGTCTTTTCTCCGATTCCTTTCAGGCAATCGAGGGAATCCTCTAATTCCATAATCGTATCCTATTCTGCTGAAATGATATAGTAATAGATCGGCTGTCCGCCAAAATTCAGTTCAATATCATAATCACTGTACTGCTCCTCCAGTTTATCACGCAGTACCTGTGCTTCTTCCTCGCGGATATCTTCTCCGTAATAAATACTGATCAGCTCTGTGTCGTCATCCACCATCTGGGCAACTGTATCAAGTGCCACTTGATTGATTTCCTTGCCAACAGATAAAATCGCATGATCGCCGACCCCCATAATGTCCCCTGCGTGTATGGTCTTGTCATCAATATGCGTATCTCTGACCGCATACGTGAGCTGTCCTGTTCTCACACGGGCAATCTCCTCTTCCATGACCGCCGCATTTTCCTCAGCAGATTTTTCCGGCACATAGTTGATGACAGCCGTAATTCCCTGGGGAATGGTCTTAGTCGGAATGACAATGATATTTTTATCTTCCGTCAGTTCTTTTGCCTGGTTGGCTGCAAGAATGATATTTTTATTATTCGGAAGAATGAAAATATTGTCTGCATTGACCTTTTCAATGGCATTCAGCATATCCTCTGTGCTCGGATTCATGGTCTGTCCGCCTTCAATCAGGTAGTCCACGCCGAGGTCGCGGAAAATATCTGCAATTCCTTCGCCGATGGAAACAGAAATAAAGCCTGTCGCTTTGCGCTGCATGGTCTCTTCCTTTGCCGGAGCTGTCCGGGCCGTATCAGCGGCCGCCTGCTTTTCCGCTTCTTTGATTACTTTTTCCTGATGCTCCTCGCGCATATTGTCAATCTTCATTTTGGTCAGAGAACCATAAGTCAGCGCTCTTTGAATGGCAAGACCCGGATCATTTGTATGAACATGGACTTTCACAATATCATCATCTGATACAACAACAATGGAATCACCTATGGATTCCAGGAATGCCTTGAATTCAAGCTCTGTATTCTCTGTGTATTCTTTTTCGAGCATAATGATAAATTCAGTGCAGTAACCGAATTTAATATCCGCTGTAGAAATCTCTGACGACTGTGTACCTGAAGCAACCGGGGCCCCTGACTGTACTTTTGTATCTTCAATCAGATAATTTACCTCTTTTCCGGCAAAGGCATCAGCAGCTCCCTTTAATACCTGCAAAAGCCCCTGTCCACCGGAATCTACCACGCCCGCCTCTTTCAGTACAGGAAGCATCTCCGGGGTACGGTTCAGAACTTCTTCTGCTCTCTTTATAACTTCTGAAATCAGCACATCCAACGTTGTATCCGGGTTTTCTTCAAGGAGTTCCACTGCGCGGTCTGCAGCTCCCCTGGCAACGGTAAGAATCGTTCCTTCCTTTGGTTTCATAACAGCTTTGTACGCTGTCTCTACTGCTTTCTGGAATGCGGCTGCAAGCGTTGCTGCGTTGATTTCCCGTTCTTCTTTAATAACTTTCGTAAAGCCTCTGAGCAGCTGAGACAAAATAACGCCTGAATTCCCACGTGCACCGCGCAGAGAACCGGAGGAGACTGCTTTTGCAAACGTCTCCATCGTAAGAGTCTCGAGTGCAACTACCTCGCGCGCTGCTGACATAATCGTAAGAGTCATGTTGGTACCTGTATCTCCGTCAGGAACCGGGAAGACATTCAATTCATTAATCCATTCCTTTTTTGACTCCAGATTTTTGGCACCGGCCAGAAACATTCTGGCGCAAAGAGATGCGTCTATCGTATTTATATTCACTGGTAGTTCCTCCTTAATCAATCACTCTGACGCCTTCAACAAACATGTTGATTTTCTCGACTTCCATACCGGTAAATTCTTCTACACGATACTTCACATTTCCAAACAGATTGTCCGCAACAGCTGAAATGCTGACACCGTAAGATACGATAACATGAAAATCTATTGTAATTCTGTTCTCCTCAATCCGGACACTCAGACCTCGTTCAAGGCTGTCCCGTTTCAGGAGCCTTACCAGTCCGTCTTTCATATTGACAATCGCCATGCCTACAATACCAAAACACTCTACTGCAACACTGCCTGCATAGGTAGCGATCACACCGGGATCGATCACAATCGATCCAAGCTCATTGCTCATACGTCCTTTCATAAACAAGAACCTCCATCTATTTATTGTTTCATGAATCCCAATGTACTTCTGAGGATAAAAGCCTGGCCTCAAAATGGTAAAAAACTCCCCGCCGTGCCCTGCTCTCTACGTATTCTACCAGAAAAGCAGGCACTTGCAAAGATAGTTTTTTCCAATTATTAAAATAATTTATGATTTTCACATTTTATGCTTGCAAAATATTGTTATATCTGGTAGAATAATCGTGCTGTGAGTCTATATCGTGAGGGTAGACTTAATTTATTTCAAGGAGGTGCGGTCATGGCTAAATGTGCTATTTGTGATAAAGCTGTTCATTTCGGAAACAATGTGAGTCATTCTCATAGAAGAAGCAACAAAATATGGAAAGCCAATATCAAACATGTAAAAGTTAAGGTTAATGGTGCTGCTCAGAAGATGTATGTTTGTACTTCTTGTCTGAAATCCGGCAAAGTAGAACGAGCTTAATCATGTTTTATGTTTGGAATTCAAAATGATTTTAGGTTCAGAATGATTTTAAAAAGAATGATTTTATTAAGAAGTCCCGGGATATGGAATTTCAAGCTTTGAAATTTTGTATGGCGGGACTTCTTTTTTTACTTCGCATTTTCAATTTCAGATTCTCAAATTTTTCAAAATGAGATTCATGTTAAAATGGACAAAATAGAGGGTAATGCTTTGCCTGCCCCCATTTTTGTCCATTCTAGCATACAAAAAGATTATATCCGAGCAGCAACAGAAAAAGTATCAAGAGTATACTGAAAAAAATACTTTCAATAAACAATTCGATTACCATTCCCACCGCGATCCAGAATAACGTATAGCCGACCAGCCTGCGCATATGATACTTTTTCCTTTTCTTATATCATATGCACGGCTGCATGGTTTTAGAAAGTTGTCTCTTCTTTGGATGCAGTATGAATTGCCTCATCTACATCCGGCGTGTTTTTTGTTTCCGATGCCGTATTTTTTCCGGCTGTGAACTTATTTACAAAATCAGGGACCATATCAAGAATTTTTGTCACACTATCCTGATTTTTCACATTGACCAGCTTTGTTGTTCCATTTTGGATGACAAGAACTGCGCTTGGGGAAATTTTACCACCCATTCCGCCCCCGCCATTGTTTTTCTTTTCTTCGGATTTTGCGGAAGCTGCGACACCAAAAGAAACATCCACAAGTGGGAGAATAATCGTCTCACCAACCGTAACAGCATCTCCTACTACAGTCTTTGTTGTGATGAAGTTCTCCATCCCTTTGAATAATGATTCTACTGTGCTCTGAAAATTTTCAGCCATGTTTGTTCTCCTCTCATCTGATCCTATATTTTAAATATTGTCAAACATTACCCTCTCTTTTTTATATACCGGATGATTCGCCGCAGCTTTTTATCCCGAAATGCTTTCCAGGCAGCATATACAAGGTGACACATGCGGATTCGCCCATGAAAAGAAATCTGCGTTTCAAATACTGCTTCATCGAAGGATGGCTGTACCGAAAAATCCTCCGCTTTCGCCGGAAGAATGATATACAAAATTCCTGTCAAATAGGCAGTGCTCATAGGATCTCCCGTACCAAAATGCAGAAAGCCCTTGATTCTGCGCGGTTTATAGTGGCGTAAGAGATATGTTACATATCCGGCCGCATTTCCAAAAACCTCCCGCGCTTCCAGCTCTTCCATAAGATTCAATATTTGGCCCGGTTTTGCAGCTATACTGCGGATTTTCGCCCACAACCGCTGAAGTCCTTTCACGGTCTGCCTTATTTTTTCCGGAAGGGAAGTCAAAAAAGCGAACAGAGTTCTGATTTTTCTGTAAATGTTGAAAATAAAGTTACGGATTTTCTGCCAGAAGGACCCCTCATGAATTTCTGAAATTGGCCTCTGGGCTGTATGCTCCGTTTTTAAAATCGGTGCCTCAGTCGTATCGTCCGGCTCCAAAATCAACGCTTCTGTCACATCAATGGTTTCCGAAACACCCTCCTTCACTTTTTCGGAAACTTCTTCCGTTAAATCCATGACCTCTTCAGAGACTTCTGTCGGAACGTCATCGTTTTGTGGCTTATCGTTACGCTTTTGTTTTTTCTGTTTCACCCCTTTGCGCCTATGGCCTTTCCGGACTTTCTTTTTTCCCGGAACAGGCAGCCGTATGCCGAACAGCCGGATAGACAAGAAAGCTTTCCTGGAACTGTCTATAGAAAAAGCCACGCTGACGATGTGAAACAACCAGCTTATTTTTACTTTGCCCTCTGTCCTGTTTGGCTGTTTTTCTGCCTGTACCTGATATCGGACAGAACAGAAAAGAACTGCAAGTAACATGGCCAGAAGAAACAGGAACAGGAATCCCAGAAGAATCCCGATCACTTTTAGTATACCCAGAATAATGTGCAGCATATTCTCCTGTACCCTCTCTTAACTCAGCGATTTCCAAAAGTTACTGTATCCTGACAATTTATGATATGGTACGTTCAAAATATCCCCGAAGATCA
>CAOJHI010000090.1 GCA_948436005.1 uncultured Lachnospiraceae bacterium | reverse complement strand
ATACGTTGTCGCAACCACCTCGTACGGCTCAAATTCCTTCCATGCCGTCAGCACCGGCGCATAGCTCTGAATGGAGCAGTTCGGTTTCACTGCAACAAAGCCCCTTGTCGTCCCAAGACGTTTTTTCTGGAATTCGATCACATCAAAGTGCTCCGGATTGATCTCCGGCACTACCATCGGAACATCCGGCGTCCAGCGATGCGCGCTGTTGTTGGAAACAACCGGTGTTTCCGTCTTTGCATAGGCCTCCTCAATCGCTCTGATCTCATCCTTTGACATATCCACTGCGGAGAACACAAAATCCACCTCTGCGGCAACCTTCTCCACCTCATTGACATTCATAACCACCAGTTTCTTCACAGCTTCCGGCATCGGCGTCGTCATCTTCCATCTGCCGCCCACTGCCTCTTCATATGTTTTCCCTGCGCTGCGCGGGCTTGCTGCCACTACAACGACCTCAAACCACGGATGATTCTCCAGAAGAGCGAGAAATCTCTGCCCTACCATACCAGTTGCTCCCAGAACACCAACTCTTAATTTCTGACTCATTTTTCATTCTCCTCATAGCTACAGCGGCCTTCCCGCAGGATCTCTCGCCTGCCCGGAACGCCGCTGCTTATTTGTTTTTCTGCGACGCACAAGTGTCTTTACCTAAAATACGCCGTTTTTTGAAATCTGTCAAGCATTTTCTTCTGCTTCTTCCAGATACTTTCGATTTTCCTCAATCACCTGACGCATCACCGTCTCACCCGGAGCACCGAGCGTCAGCCGTTTCTCAACACACGTTTTCATGCTGATCGCCTCATAAATATCTGCCTCAAAAACAGGGCTCTCTTCCTGGAATTCCTCAAGAGAAAGGTCATCCAGCGCCTTGTCCTGCGCAATGCATTTCAGCACCAGACGTCCGGAAATCCCGTGTGCATCCCGGAAAGGCACGCCGCGGTTCACCAGATAATCTGCCACATCTGTTGCATTTGTAAATCCATTTTTTGCAGAATCTTCCATCACCTGTCTGTTAAATTTCATGGTATCTACCATACCGGTAAACAGTGTAAGGCAGGCTGTTGCCGTGTCAATCGCGTCAAATACGCCCTCTTTATCTTCCTGCATATCCTTGTTGTACGCAAGCGGAAGACCCTTCATGGTTGTGAGAAGCCCCATCAATGCCCCGTACACACGGCCTGTTTTTCCACGTACCAGCTCGGCAATATCCGGATTTTTCTTCTGCGGCATAATGCTGCTTCCCGTACTGTACGCGTCATCCAGCTCCACAAAACGGTATTCATTGGAATTCCAGATAATAATCTCCTCGGAAAAGCGGCTCAGGTGCATCATAACCGTACAGAGCGCTGCCAGGTATTCAATCACATAATCCCTGTCTGAGACGGAATCCATGCTGTTTTTGGTAGGGCCGTAAAATCCCAGCAGCTCAGCCGTATATTCCCGGTCCAGCGGGTAAGTCGTCCCCGCCAGAGCCCCGGCCCCAAGCGGGCAGTAATTCATCCTGCGGCAAATGTCATCCAGACGAAGACGGTCTCTTTTGAACATTTCAAAATATGCCCCAACATGATGCGCCAGCGTGACCGGCTGCGCTTTCTGCAAATGGGTAAAACCTGGCATAAATGTATCAAGATTTTCCTCCATGATACGCGCAAGCACCTTCAGAAGCTCCAGGAGAAGTCTGTCCGTGCGCTTCAGCTCATCACGGATATACAGCCTCATATCCAGCGCCACCTGGTCGTTCCGGCTGCGCCCTGTATGCAGCTTCTTTCCGGTTTCTCCAATCCGTTCGATCAGATTTGCTTCCACAAAACTGTGAATGTCCTCATACTCTGCTGTAATCTCCAGCCTGCCCTGCTCCACATCCTGCAAAATGCCGATCAGCCCGTTCAGAATCTCGTCGCATTCCTTTTCTGTCAGAATCCCCACCTTTGCAAGCATTTTCACATGTGCCATGCTGCCTTTAATATCCTGCTTATATAACCTTCTGTCAAACAAGATAGATGCATTAAACTCATATACCATCTGATCTGTCTCTTTTGTAAACCGGCCGCCCCACAACTGTGCCATATTTTTTTCCTCTTTTCTTTTTTCTTTTTCTGTAATGGATTCTAATGAAACGCTGATTGAATCAGCGTTTTCTCAGTAGCTGACAACCGTTGTTCCCATCGGACAATGTTCCGCCAGATAATACAAATCTGAATCGCCCAGCCGGACGCAGCCCCCCGATGCAGCTCCTCTTGTCGTACTGTCAACCCTGCTGTGGAAGGAATTTCCCTCATTATATCTGTCACTCCACGTATAGTAAATCTTTGGTCTTCCATATCCGATTACCTGATGATGGAGTTTGAAAACACCTACCGGTGAATGACCGTCCTTGCCTACCACACAGATCATACTGCGTACAAGCTTCCACGCACCTTTCGAACCCTTAAAAATGCAGGTCGTACACGTATACTGGTTTACCCAGATCAGATAATCCGTTGAACTGCTGTAGCCCTTTCCGTTTACAAACGCCTCCTGCTGTACCTTGGTATAATTTTTGTTTGTCACCGAGAGATTTCCATAGGAAAGATTCGCACCTTTCACCTCAACCTTTTTTCCGTTTTTCAGTATGGCTGTTACCGAATCATCTGACTTTTTCGTTGTCGTAAGCTTCGTGCCCTTTTTCAGAGTCACCTTTTTGCCCGTCTCCGTATTGGTAGCTTTGATATTTTTCTTCACAGTTGCGCTCCAATAGCGCCCGTGAACGGCTGAAACATCCACCGTCTTTGCCTTTGCCCCTACTTTATCGGACAACTTGCCAAATTTTTCCTGGCCCGAAGCTGTGTGGTAGCCCTGTACCTTGAAGTAATACTTTTCTCCTTCTTTCAGTTTTTTTACCTGATAGTTCGTTTCCTTCGTAGTGCCGATTTTTTCGTACGTACGGGTATCCCAGTTGTACTGGTAAACAATATAATAATCGGTATTCTTTGCCTCATTCCATGCCAGGAATACGGATTTATTCCCATGGCAGATTAAACGGAAATTTTTGATCGTTCCTGGTTTGCTGAGCGTGGTTTTGATCCGCGCCATCGGAGAGCCTTTTTTACTCCAATATGTTTTCTTTCCGCTTCTCCGGTATGCATATACCTGGAAAACGTATTCCCGCCCTACTGACATCTTATTGATGATGCAGGAGGTGCCTTTTGTCGTGCCCACAGACTTCTTTGTGCCTGTTTCCGGATTAATAATATAAATACGATACCCGGCAGCGCTGGAAGCTTTGGTCCAGGTCAGCTTCACTGACGTATCACTCTGTTTTTTCAGCGTCAGACTTTTTACGTTGCCCGGATATTTGCTTGCAGCCATTCCGGACTGGGCCGGTACCAGCCAGAATACCAGCAACATCAGATACAAAAATACAAATTTTGATAAACGTCTCATTATCCTTCCTCCCACATTCAGAATCAGATTCACATCTGCTCTGTTTTAAATAAAAACTCATAACATATGCGCAGTCCTAATTTTTCTTCTCAATCACCCTTCTGGACTGCATATGCCTTATATTTCCCGAAATCATGGATAATCTCGGCCTTTGCACCCTGGTCATAATGCGTCTGAATATATTCCATCATCAGATCAATATCCCCCGTAACCAGATATGCTTTTTCGTTTCCGATCACATCCCTGATCGGATTTGTAATACCATAACGCTCTGCTGCCTGCCGGTACAGCGGCGTAATCGCAGTCCAGCCCCCGAGCGGACAGATGTTTTCTGCCATGCTGCAGGGCACTGCATCAAACACCTCATAGCTTTGGTGAAAAGAAACCGTCTTCACTGCTGTCACATAGACATGCTCCGTATCTTCGTGAATAGCCTCAATCGCTGACCTGTTTTTCGCCATTTTTTCCAGGTCGGTTTTTGCGTTGATTCTCCATTCGCTGCGGAACCCGTATACCAGCAAGAGCATAACTGTGACCGTCAATGCCGCTCCTGTCCTGACCGGAAAGTATTCCTGTCCTTTTGCAAAGGTCCACAGAACCACACAGGAAACCGCCAGCCAGAGCCCCACGTCTACACGGTTCAGAAGATAACGGCCATCGTAATACTGATACAGATATACAAGAAACACTGCAAACGCCTCATAAAAAAGCGCCAGGATCTCAGCTTTCCCATGCTTTCCCCACAGCAGCCAGTAAATACAGATCAGTAAAAAACAGTAAAAGCACGGAACCTTGAAAATCTTTACGGCAAATTCCCGCAAAAAGCTTTTCACCACACCAGGCGTCAGTTTTTTCTGCTCACGCAGCGCGAGGATGCCTTCCAGCGTTTCCACGCCAAACCGCTCCGTATCCATCTGGTTCCACGAACGCAGCATCCGGTAAGATACCTCGTCAATCCCCAGTTCCTGATACGCCTCTTCATTTTCATCGTATGCCGGAAATCCGTGATCATACAGATCTCTCCGGACACTGTTCATTCGCCTGAACTCCTGCCATTCCTGTGACGTATAACATTGCTGATTCACAATGCGCAGGACAAGAACAAGAAGCAAAAGCGAACCAAAGGTTCCGAAATACAGCAAGAGCTTTTGATACTGCTTTTTCCTTTCTTCGCCGCGAAGCTGCAATAGCAGGTATACGCCAATCCCCGTCAGAAGCGCAGCTTCCGCAAAAAACTGATTTTTCCGGAACATAAACCCGGCACAGGAAAGCAGCATTCCCAAAAGCAGCGCTTTTCCCGATACCTTCTCCAGTGTCACAGCATAAAACAAAAGTAAAATACCGGCCGCAGATACAATCCCCGCCGTCTTTGTAAACTGTACCTGAATATATCCTTCATAGGAAAACCAGAATACCAGAATGGCTGCTATCCAGACTGATGAGACACTCTTCAGCTTCCGTATCAGCACATATGTAATTGCTGTAAACGAAAGATACATACATAAAGCCACGGCACACCTTGATGCAAACGGTACAGCAGCTCCCACAATAAACCAAACCAATAGTGCGGGAACAGCACATGTGCATCGCTCTCACCCTTCACCATATTTACCAGCCCTGCAATTCCCATATCATCATTTGTCTCATATACAGGCCGGAATACGGCCAGCAGAACAAACAGAATCAGAGCATTCAGTAAAAAAGAAAACCATATCTTTTCCCTGCCTTTTGCAAGCCAGGTATCTTCTCTTATCATCGTAAATCCCTTGTTTCCAATGTGCTATTGTCTCTGTTTTACCGCCCGAAAGCGGAGCAAACATCAGACTAAATGTATACAAATACCATTTTTATCTTATCAAAATCAATATATTGTGTCAATCAAGAATTCCCTCATATTTCCCTCAAAATCGGACCGTTTTCGCCCTGAGATCCTCTTGCAGTCCTGGCAGATTTCCGCTATACTTGCTGTGCAGTATGCAAACGCTGTACTCATACCTGTACCGATATGTGGAAAGCAACAGGCACTGCCTGCGCTGTCTTTGGCACAAATAATATATCCTATGATAATCATGGGAATGAAACAGGAGGCTGACTATGCCCGTATCTCAAATACAAAAGCGTAATTATCAAAAAGAGCTTGAAAAAATTCTTGCACAGGAGCATCCCGCAGAAAATCCGGCACGCCGTCCGAGCCTTTCCTGTCCCGCCGCTCCTTCTTTGCTTCTGCACAGCTGCTGTGCACCGTGCAGCAGTTACGTCCTGCAGTATCTTTCCGACTATTTCCGGATCACAGTGCTTTACTACAATCCGAATATCTATCCGGAACAGGAATACTTTCACCGTGTTGAAGAACAAAAACGACTGATCGCAGAGATGCCGTTTCGTTATCCGGTCTCCCTGATCGAAGGGCGCTTCCTTCCGCAGGAATTTTATGATGCCGTCCGCGGCCTTGAACATATCCCCGAAGGCGGCGAACGCTGCCATGCGTGTTTCCGCCTGCGCCTTGAAGAGGCGGCGCGAATCGCCTCTGAGGGAAACTTTGACTACTTTACTACCACCCTTACCATCAGCCCCTTAAAGAACGCGCAGAAACTAAATGAAATCGGCGAAGAGCTCTCCAGACAATATGGCGTCCGGTGGCTACCTTCCGATTTCAAAAAGAAAAATGGCTATAAAATTTCCACTCAGCTTTCTGCTGAGTACGGCCTGTATCGCCAGGATTACTGCGGCTGTGTGTTTTCACGTCAGGAGCGTCTGGCCCGGCAGCCGTAGACTGCCAACCAAACGCTCCTGACAACAATAACTGGATAATGGAAAATGAACACCATGTAATTAAATAATCACCAGCTTTTTTATAAAACCTCCACTTTACAACTGTGTTTTTTACTTTCTTTATCATAACTGATACCAACTGCCAGAATTCTGCCTGTATAGTATGGTCTCTCACCTATCTTTCCTGCAAAGCGTAATTGATATCGTTTCTGCTTAATCTGACCAATTGCTTTCTCCGGTGTATGTCCCACTTTCAGCTCCAAAATAATACAGTCCGCCGACCTGTTATATTTGGGATAAAAAATGAAATCCACAAATCCTGTTCCTGCTTTATCCTCCCGCTGAATATCATAGAAATCCCTTGCTGACAAATAAACCAGATTGATAAGTGCCGACAGCTCTGCTTCACTATTATAACGCAGAATAGGTGCTTCGGTATCATGGGCATATTCCAGGATTTCTGCCATTGTAGCCGTATCTCCCTCCACAGTTGCTTTCAGCATACGCTCAGATTCTTTTGCCAGCCGGTTTACATAGCCCAAATCTTTTTCTTTCTTCAGCATATCTTCAAATCGCTCCAGAAGCTCCCGATTTGGTATTGATACGCTCCTGTCTTCATAACTCAGAAAACCATATACCACCATAGCTGAAAAAATTTCTTCTTTTGTCTGCAGGCTCATAGAAGTAGCTGCATACTCCTGCACTTTTACAGGGATTGCTTCTCCGGCAACCATGAGCGCCAATTCGTTGCGAACCTCTGCCACATTCCTTTTAATATAATAAAATATTTCATCGTAAGGTCCCGAGCTTGTCCAATAATTTGCAATTCTGTTATTACTCAGCGCAGCAACTACTGAACGGGGATTATACACTCTCTCACCGGAAGCAGTGTGGTATCCGTCATACCAGACGCGCAATTCTTCTCTGGATACGGCAGGTAAAACCTGCAAAGATTCATATCTCGAGTATAGCTCATCTACCTCTGAATCTGTAAATCCAAAATAGTCGCTGAACCGTTCCTGTGTCACCATGCTGTATTCTAAAAACATATTTAATTCTGAACTGCTTGAATACTTTGCAATCGGCAGAATACCCGTCATATAGGCGAGTGAAACATAGGGCTGGTCTTTCAACAGATCCTTCAAAAACAGCAGATATGATTTCTGTTCCTCTTCCGTGACAAACGGCATATGAAAAATCGCATCCCATTCATCCAATACGAATACAAAACGTTCACGTGTCATTTGATGAATCCGCACGAAATCCTCTGACACGGAACCCTTTTCCCTGAACCTACACTGCGGATACGCCAGATGCAAATCCTCCCGTAATAATTCCTTTATGTTGGATATATAAGCCTGATAACTGCTGCAGCTATCATCATACCTGCTGAAATCTATATAAATCACATTATGCTGGTTTCGGTTCTCTCTGTATCCAGCAATATCTGCTATTTTCAATCCTTTAAACAGAGAAGAAGAGTCGAAATCCTTTGCAAAAAAGGCTCCGATCATATTCGCCATAACCGTTTTACCGAAACGACGTGGTCTGGTAATGCAAAGATAGTTCTTGCCCTCCTTTACCAAGGGAAACAATTCCTTCAAAAGCATTGTTTTATCAACAAAATAGGGCTTTACTGTTTCGCTTTCATATAAGGAATACAGCGCAATATTATTCAAATAAAATCCCATAAAGCATTTACCCCCTTATCTTATTATACACAATATCCTGTATAAAACAATGCCGGAAAACATCTTTTCCGGCGCTTCCCCGGGTGATAAAGCTACCAGTATTCGATCAGGAACCACACGATTAATGACAATAGAATTGATGCATCTGCGGTTTTTCATGCCATGAGCAGCTGAACGGGCAGTCGTAAACTGCCCGGTCAGCTCCCCCTGTACAATGGATTTTTTCAGTCTGTTTCCCTGAAACATAAAAACTACCGCCTGCGCAGACATCTCTTTTCAATCAGATTCAAAATTCCGTACAGCACCATGGCGATCATACACAGGAGCATGATCGACATAATTACCCAGTCAAGCTTGAACACCTGGCTTCCATATATAATCAGATATCCGAGTCCCTGTCTTGCTCCGATAAATTCTCCAATCACAACACCCACCAGGCAGAGACCGATATTAACCTTCATCACACTGAGCTGCAGCGGAACCGTGCCCGGCAGGATTACTTTTGTCAGAACATCCCTGCGGCTGCCGCGTAAGGTGTAGATCAGTTTGATCTTATCCGGGGATAATTCGGTGAACCCGGTATAAAGATTCAGAATTGTACCAAATACTGCCACTGAAATGCCTGCCACTATAATGGATTTCATGTTTGCGCCAAGCCATACAATCAGCAGCGGGGCAAGCGCTGATTTTGGCAGGCTGTTCAGTACAACGAGATATGGCTCCAGCACACGGGATAATTCTTCGTTATACCAAAGCAGAACTGCCATACTGATTCCAAGCACAACAACGAGTGCAAAGCTGATCAGCGTTTCTGCCACTGTGATTCCCATATGAAGGAAAATACTTCTGTCTTCCCACATTCCTGCAAAGGTTTTCCAAATGCGGGACGGGCTGCTGAAAATAAAACCGTCAATCCAGGAGAGACGGACTGCTGTTTCCCACAAACCAAGAAAAAGCAAAAAAATCAGAACCTGAATGATCTTGATGCGGTACTGCTGATGTTTCATCCGCCGCAAATAGTTTTCTTGTGTGGAAGATATTTTACTGCTTCTGCTCATTGCCGTCCATCTCCTTCCACAGCTGATTAAAATACGTTTTAAATTCCGGGGCATTTCTTCTCTCGAACGGAGTCAGATTTTTTTCCGCAAAATCCATTTCCAGGATGGTCCGCACCGTTGCCGGCCGTTTCGTAAGAACCACAATATGGTCTGCCATGCTGACTGCCTCAGATAAATCATGTGTCACAAGAATTGCCGTCTTTTTTTCTTTTCTCAAAATCGATGCAACGTCATCACAAACCGTCAGCCTGGTCTGAAAGTCAAGCGCGGAAAACGGTTCATCCAGCAAAAGAAGCTCCGGGTCCAGCGCCAGCGTCCGGATCAGAGCCGCTCTCTGCCTCATACCGCCGGATAATTCACTCGGCCTTGCGTCACGAAACCGATACAAACCATAATCTTTCAGCATTTTTTCCACTTTTGCCAGGGATTCCTCGTTCTGCTTCTTCTGGATTTCCAGACCCAGGATTACATTTTTATAAATTGTCCGCCATTCAAACAGATGATCCTTTTGCAGCATATATCCGATCTTATCCCGAAATCCTGTATCTGCCTGCACAACGTCTCTGTTATCACAGTGTTCCTTCGCTGTACATTCCTGCACGTAGTCCTCTGCCGCCTGCTGCGTTGCCCACGGGAATAAAACAGAGCCGCTCTCTGGAAGGAGCAGCCCGGAAATCAAAGAAAGCAGTGTAGACTTGCCACAACCGCTCGGTCCTACAACTGCAATGAATTCTCCCTTTTTCCCCTGGAAGGATATATCTGTAAGGGCAATCGTCTCACCGTTTTTGCTGTGGTATGCGTAGCTCACATGAGCCAGCTCAAGTAAAGGCTTCACGTCTGATACCTCGATTCGATTGTCTCCCTATATCATATGTAAAACACGAAATACCTGTTAACGCCTGAAAAACTATGCTATACTTATAAATTAGCCTTTCGCATCCGGAGGCACATCATAAATTGGTAAGGTCCAGAAATATTTCTTAGTAATTAAAAAAGGTTGTTGCAAAATGCAGTGTTCCTACAACATATGGTTTTGATATCCGTTATATCTATGCCATATCATGTATGGATTCACCGTTTTGCAACAACCCCTTGGGAACGGTTCTATTTGATTTTTACCTTCTTTTTGTAATACTTGCTGTATACAGGCTCCATAATACCAACCTTTGGTTTCGCTTTCTTGTAAGCCTTTACGATATAGTAATACGTTTTTCCGCTCTCCACATCTTCATCTGTAAAAGAACTCGTCTTTGCGCTGGTCCGCTTGATCCTGACCCATTTTCCTTTGGAACCCTCTTTGCGGTAGATCACATAGCCGCCCACGTTCGACTGCTTGGTCCATTTCAGAACTGCTGTCTCCTCATCCGTAGACTTCACAGTAACCTTTGGTCTGTGCATGCGTGAAATCGCAGCGACACCTGTCTTTTCCATTTTGCTGTAAATGGTTTTCTTGCCGTTTTTTGTGTAAGCCTTGACTGCATACTGATACGTTGTCGCGGAATCACACGTTTTATCGGTATAGGAAGTAACCTTTCCAACTGTCGCAAGCTTCTTCCAGGATTTCCCCGGTATTTTTCTGTAAATAACATAACCTGACGACTTTTTACGGCCAGTCCATCGGATCTTAATCGAATTTGTTGACAAATCTGTCGCGCTACGCATTTTCACAGCATCTTTATAATATGTCTGCTCAATGGAAACACCCGGCTTCTGGCTCGGACTGTAAACTGTTTTTCCATTTACTGTAACATAGCCCCTGACAGAGTAAGAATACGTTGTTCCGATCTTCGTATCTTGGTCTGTATAGGAAAGAGTGTTGCCCGGCAATGTTGCAATTCTCGTCCATTTACTTCCTTTTTTCCGGTAAACGACATAACCGTCCGCATAGTTCAATGCCTGCCAGCTAAGGCCGATATGATCGCCGCTCACCACAGCCGGAGTATTGATCTTCACTTTATCAAGTGATAACGGAAGCTTCCCTGTGGAACGTGTCTCTTTTGCATTGCACCGCAGACAGACTCTCTGGTCCTGTCCTTCTGTTTTGATCGCTGGAGCCATTACCTGCTTCCAGCTGTCCCATTGATGTCCTGTTGCCTGAAGCGGAGGTGTTGACTGTGAAAACTCCGTACTCTG
>CAOJHI010000089.1 GCA_948436005.1 uncultured Lachnospiraceae bacterium | reverse complement strand
TGGCTCACTGTCCGATTCGCTTTCTGGCTCACTGTCCGATTCGCTTTCTGGCTCATATTCCAATCCGTACGCTCTTTCATTCTTTTTCACACACCCCTGAAACTCTTCTTCTGCTGCTTCTCCAAATGCAAATGCAGATCGGTAGTCCCGGCCAAAAAACTGCCCGGTACAAAACAAAAAAACAGCCAAAGCGGAAGACACCAAAATCCCCGCTGTCCAATATAATTTCTGTTTTCCACTGTAGCTACTTTTCAAATACAGTCCCCCCTACTCTTTTATAGACTCGCATAACTGAAGCTTTTGCCTCTTTACACTGTTCTTTTCCCTTCTCCAGTTCTGACTGTTCCATTTCTTTACCAGGCTTACGAAAAAAATTTTCTAATAACCCCAGTACTTCCTTTACTGTTTCATAGGATTCTCCTGCATCACAGATCTCCTGCATATGCAAAATCATACAGCCAAGCAATTCATCTGCAATATGAAGCTGTACACCGCTTTCTTCCTTTTTCAGAGAATCCAAATCCCAAAGTCTCTTCAAATCCTCCCAATAAGTACTGTATTCCGCACTCATATCTCCCTTTTCATTCCTTTTCCCCAACTTCTCGTAATAATCGCTGATCTTTGCATGGATCTTTGCTGATTCCAGCCATGGGAATGCGTCTCTGTCGTTCTTTGGCGCTTCGGATTCCAATTCTCCTTTTTCTGTATCTGCTGCTACAGCAAACCATTTGGCTGCAGCCCGTTTTCCCCCTGTTCCACTGTAAAAATACCAGTACAGTATTCCAAGGCGATATGCCAATTCCCGGTATTCCTGATTATTCCTGATTTTCTGGTCTTCCAAAAAAGTTTGATTTTCTCCGGGCAGTACCGTGTAAATCATTTTTCTTACCACATCCTCCTCCGTTTCATCAAACAGATAATCGCTCCCCACCCTTTCAAGCAACAGGAAACACCACTCATTTTTCCCGGGGCAGAGCTTTGCTGCCTCTTCATAACATCCGATTGCCTGTCCAAAGCCCAGCGCTTCTGACCGTTCTAAAAGAAGGTCATACTTTTTCCCAATCCGCCGGGCAGCCATCTCCGAAAATATCTCTGTATGTGCCAGATGCCTCCATGCAAAACACACTACTATAATAAAAAGCAGTACTGCTCCAAGACTTTTTTGTATCTGTCTGTGCCAGTTATATCGGCAGCGTACAAATGCAAGCGCTTTCTGAACCTCCTGAAAATTTGCAAAACGTTGTTCCGGTTCCAGAGCCAGGCACTTCTCTATCATTCGTCTGATGTCTCTCTTGCACCCCTTCTGCCATGTTGTTTTCCATTTCAAGTTTTTCCCGTTTTGCACTCCAGGCGTTTTTCCGCACAAATAAAAATACAAAAGCGCTCCATAGCCATAAATATCTGCCCGCACATCAATCTTTTTTCCCCTCTGTTTCTGTTCAGGCGCAGCAAAACCAGGCGTCCCATAATGTCCCTGCGTTTCTCCCCAGGCTTCTAAAATTGCCGCTCCAAAATCAATCAGCACCACACGGCCATCCTGGCGCAGCAGTACGTTTGACGGCTTCATATCAAGATGTAAAATCGGGCAGGCTCTTGTATGTAAATAGATCAATATCTCTGAAAGCTGACAGGCAATCGAAAAAAACTGTATCATCGACCGCTCTTTGCAAGGTATGTCAGAAATACTTCTTCCACTGATATATTCCATAATCAGCCAAATATCCTCTTCATACGTACAGATGTCCAAAACCTGCGGCAAGCCCAAATGTCTGAGCTTTTTAATCAACATCAGCTCTTGTAACCGTCTCTGTTTATCCTCTGTCTGAAAACATTTGGCAGCACGCATTTGCTCTGTGGGAGTATGGAACACAAGATACACAGTACCATCCCCGCCTTTGCCGATTTGTCGTATTATCCTGTAATCTTTGTTGATAAAAATCTTATCACGTGACAAACTGCGTTTTTTCACCTCCTGCCTGTATGAAATGTTCACGAGAATGGGAATAAATTGTTTGGGTATTCAGAAGTTTTTATACCGGCATCCGTATAGCTACGCAAACGCCGGATGATTTTTGAAATTTGATTTGAGTTAGACTTTTTCTTAATTCTTCATATATTTTGAGATATATTATCACGTTTTTAGTTGCATGTCAAGTATCGTTTTCATACAGACTTTTACCATGTATCTTTACTTCAGTAAATATTTATTGCAGCAGTTCCGGCAGCCTCCCGCAAACTTCATAACAAAGTAACAATTGAATTTTCTATTGTTTCACTGTATAATTGGGCCTAATGTTATCTCCCCATAATAACATACGAACACAAAAAATTGAGTTTACCAGGAGGTATTTTTATGTTATCCATTTGCGGTACAGATTGTTGCAGTACTTGTAATAAAAAAGATGCATGCGGCGGCTGCAGAAATGCAGACGGCCATCCTTTCGGTGGGACCTGCATTGCAGCCGAGTGCATCAAACAGGCGGATCTCGATGCATTCCAGATTTATAAAAATATTCTGATCCACGAATTCAACTCCCTGGGAATTAAAGATCTGAAAATCAAAGAGCTTCATCTGCTGAATGGTTCTTTCATCAACCTGGAGTACCAGCTCCCGAACGGGCAGTCCGTCAAATTTTTGGAAGATAACAACGTATATCTGGGAAATCAGGTGGAAATACCTGGCCAGGAAAGATGCTATGGCTTAGCTGCGGACGATAACTATCTCCTTGTATGCGAATACGGATGCGACGGAAAAGATCCTCAGATCATTACATACCAGAAAAGATAAAAAACATGTCTTTTTTCTAATATCCATATCTTTTTGCATATTTCCGCAACATGCCTGCTGACAGAACAAATGCCATGAACTCTGCCGCAGGCGTGGCCAGCCATACTCCGTCCACTCCGAAGATCACCGGCAGGATCAGCATCGCAATCATCATAAACACAAAAGATCTCGAAAATGCAAGTACAGCTGAAACTTTTCCGTTCGAAAGTGCTGTAAATAATCCGCTGGCAAAAATATTAAAACCAATAAACAGCAGCGCAGCGGTGCAAATCCGATTTCCGGTTACTGCCAGATCATACACCGGATTTTCCGGGGCAGCAAATACAGACACGAGCGGTCTGGTAAGGAAAAAGGAAAATGCTGCGGTCAAAATAGAAAAAACAGTGACAACTCTCAGGCTAATTGCAACCAGCTTCTTCAGTTTTTCCTGATTCCGTTCTCCATAATAAAAACTAATCATAGGAGCCACCCCATACGAATAGCCCGTGTACAGAGAACTGGCAAACATCAGTACATACATGATGATTGTAACAGCAGCTACTCCGTCTTCCCCCACATAATGGAGCATTGTCCAGTTAAACATCACCGTAATAATTCCAGTGACAAGTGCTGTTGCCATTTCAGAACATCCATTAAAAGCAGCTTCTTTAAGAACACGAAACCGAACCTTTGGCTTCTTAAAATAAAGAAAACTCTTTCTTTGGCTGAAAACAATTCCCCCGACAACTGCCGTCACAGAATATCCAAGACCTGTTGCAATAGCCGCACCGCCAATTCCCGTACCGACCACGGCAAGAAATACAAAGTCCAGCACAATGTTTAAAACACCGCCTGCCACAGAACATACAAAAGAAAGCGCCGCTTTTCCACCTGCAATCAAATAAAGCGTAAAATTATTCATGAGCAGAATCGGAACCAGAAACAACAGGTAATGTCCCAGATATTCCGTACAGTATCCTCTCACCTCTTCTGAGAGGTCCATGCCCGCAAAAACAGGTTCCATTACCAGATATCCGAGCGCACACATGACAATACCAGCTATCACATTTATCAGAATCAAAAATGTAAAATCTTCTCTCGCTTCTTTCTCCCTTCCTGCCCCCATTTTTTTCATAATTACTGCACTGCCTCCTGTGGCAAGCATTGTAGAAATGGCAGTGACAAGCTGTACAACCGGTGCGGTCAGATTAATGGCCGATAAAGCTGCTGTACCGATCAGATTTGCCACAAACAGTCCGTCCACCATGGTATAAAACGACATAAATACAGTCATGGCAATCGTTGGAACCGCAAACTTCAGAATGTTTTTCAATGTTACAGGCTTTAAATAAACATTTCGATTTTCCATAAATTCTTTTCCTCCTGTCTTGCATTTATCTCCTGTATCGCGTATCATAAACGATACAGTTACTGTACGGTCAAGAAATTTTTTCTCCTTTATTAGAACGCAGGGAAATCAAACATTCAGGAGGCACAAAATCAAAAATGAATGAAAAAAATAAGCTTCTCACAATCGGCCAGTTTGCAGCCCTTCACGGTATCAATAAAAAAACGTTGATGTGGTACGATGAGATTGGCCTTTTCCGGCCAGCTACTGTCAATCCGCAAAATGGATACCGATACTACAGTTACCGGCAAAGTGCTCTTCTTGAAACCATTCTGCTGCTGCGGGAACTGGACGTATCAGTAAACGAAATACAGGAATTTATGAAAAACCGCTCCTCCCAAACCCTGAAAAATCTGCTTGATGAAAAAATAGAAGACCTGGACCGGCATCTCAGCCATCTGAATGCGGTGCGGAACACATTATGTACCTATCAACAAAATATGGAAAGCCTGCTGTCTGTGGATTTAACTGAAATCAGCATAATCACAAAAGAAGAATGCTGCCTTGTAACCGTAGAAATCGACAAAGGCGTCTCTTATGACAGCCAGGTGGAGCGGGTTCTGGCTGAAACACAGAAATATCAGCTTCGCCGTCTGCACGATGCCTCCTATGGAACCATGATTTCCGTTGAAAATCTGTATAAAAGAAATTTTGACGATTATTCCGGGCTGTTCATTCGAATTCCGTTTTCCATACAAAAAACGGGGCTGCACATACAGCCCCGCGGAACCTATCTAAAAGCATTTTATAAAGGAGACTGGACAAAAATGTCCGTCAAATATGAAGAAATCTTTGCTTTTGTTTATAAACATAACCTTGAATTGACCGGATTTGCCTATGAAATGATTATCAACGGCAACGTAACCGATCAACCGGAAGATTCTGTGATACAAATCGAGATCCCGGTGCACTGCAAAGCCGGATGTTAACGCCAATCTACTCCAGCATAAGCCTATGCGTCATCCCGGAAATATCGCTGATGCGCGAGATTGCCGCCCCATTATCCTGCACGCCATTGCTCATCACGCACAAGATATAGGCCGCGCCGCCTTCTTCTACAACCGCGATATCATTTTCCACATAATCACCATAATCGCCTGCAAGCTCACCAGTTTTATTTGCTACCAAAGCGCCGGTCCCGGAAAGTCCGGCCGGAATTTTATTGCGCCGCGTCTGGTTCTGCAGATAAGCGAGCATTTTTGCGGAGGCCTCCGCATTCACACAGGTACCCCTGTAAATACTTTCAAGCAGCCTGCAGCAATCATCCGCTGAGGTATAATTATCGCCAGCCGGATTCGCCTCCAGAAATTTTCTTCCCAAATGAGTACCAGTATATCCGTTCTCCTCACAGAACTGATTTACGACTGCCATGCCTGCCTGCGCGTCACCGTTACCCATACTCTCAATCAGAAGATTAGCTGCACCGTTATCGCTCACAGTAATCATCTCCGTAATTTTCTGCTTCAGCTCACCTTCATACGACTCCGGAAAACTGATATACCGCTCCTCGGATGCCGGATAACAGATCCGGTCATAAATCGCAGCCATAATAAATACCTTGATAATGCTGGCTGATTTCAGTTCCTGACTTCCGTCAATGCTTCCTTCCGCACCCGTTTCCAGATCAAGGATGCTGACAGACCATTGTTCCCCCTGCGCGGTGGCCGGAGTAATGAGTTCTTCTTCCAGATGCGTCACAACCTCATCCATTTTCTTCTGATCTTCTCTGGAAACCGTTTTTTTCCTGAGGCCCTTTTCTATAAAATACCGGTCAATGCCGTCCGCAATGCCGGCTGCCATAAGCGGCTGGACAGCAGCGTCCGCCATACGCTGATCATCCTCCTGATTCGTCATGAATCCCATCTCGAGAATCATAACAGGCAGCTTGCTCCAGTTGATTCCTGTCATATTGTCATAATACTGAACCCCAAGTGAAGAAAACGAGGCTTTTTCGCAGTACCCATTTAAAATACAATCTGCCAGAAGATACGAATCAGCGGCCAGGTTCCCGATATACGGATTAGAAGCAGACGGTACCATGGCAAGCGCACCGCTGACTCCTGGATTATCCGAACCGTTTGCATGAATACGGACATAAATATCTCCGCCCTTCTCATACGCCATTAGCGCACGTTCGGAATTGCTGATCGCCGTATCATGGTCTTCCCTTGTCAGAATTACCTCATACCCTCTCTTTTCCAGCTCATCGCGCAGCAAAAGTGAAATTTCCAGATTCAGCTCATACTCTGCCTTACCACTGAACGGACTCTGTGTCCCGGTACTTGCTTTCGCTTTCATCTCAGAGGAACCCGGACCATTTGGCTCCGTATCGCTCATATTCACCCAGCTGCCCTGATGCCCCGGATCAATGGCCACAACGAGCTTTTCCACTGCTTCTGTTTCTGACTCCGATTCATCTTCTGTCCCAGGCTTTCTCTTTATCTCCGATTCCTTTTCTGTCTCCGGCTTCGTACCTGTCCCCGGATTTACCTCTTCGCCCGCCTCCAATTCTTTCACCAATTCCGTCTCTGCCGCTGGAATCACCACTGTCTCCGGTCTTTTTCCCTCTCCCAGCTTGTCTTCTGATCCAGCTTTTGTCTCTATTCCGTTTTCTGCACCTGATTCATCCTCTGTCCCTTTCGGGCTTTTGGGGGAAGCGGTTCCAAGCTTCGCCCCGCCTGCTGCTTTTTTCTCCTGCGAATCAGCGCCATTCTCCGATACACTGCCTGATTGAAGCTCCTGTTCCTTTTTCGTACGTTCCACGCTTTCCCGGCTGTTATCCTGCCGCAGCACCATCGCGCCAAGTCCCACGGCACAGATCATCAGAACAAAGACCAGGAACATTAACCTCTTTGTCTGGAAAAATACTCCTGTTCTATTTCCAGCTCTATTCTCCCCTCTTTTATCCGTTCCATCGCCCATTCTATTGGCTGCCCTTTTGCCCGTTCCTCCGTTCCTGCTGCTTCTCCTTTTTTCGTTCCCCTTCATCAAATACTTCCCCTGATCCTTTCTGAATTCATGCCCGCCTTTTTATTCCTCACAAATCTGCTGCATTTCCTCTTCAATCTGACTTTCTGAAAAACGCATTGCCAAAATCGTTCTCTCCATCAGCTCGTCCAAAGTCCAGCCAAGTCGCTCCGCACCGTCTTTTATCACGTCTCTGGAACAGCCTGCCGCAAAACGCTTGTCCTTAAACTTTTTCTTCAGGCTGGAAACCTCCATATCCGAAACGCTTTTTGACGGACGCATCCTCGCCGCCGCACCAATCAATCCGGTCAGCTCATCCACTGCAAACAAAACCTTTTCCATCTCATGCTCCGGTTTCACATCACAGCAAAGACCATATCCGTGACTGCAGACCGTATGAATCATCTCATCACTCACGCCGCCCTTTTTCAGAAGCTCCGGTGCTTTCACACAGTGCTCTTCCGGATAAAGTTCAAAATCAATGTCGTGCAGAAGTCCTGAAATTCCCCAGTATTCCTCTTCTGCCCCATATCCAAGTTCTTTCGCATACCACCGCATAACCGCCTCCACTGTCAGCGCATGCTGAATATGAAACGGCTCTTTATTGTATTCCCTTAAAAGCGCCATTGCTTCTTCTCTTGTCACCGTACTTTCCATTTTCCTGTTCTCCTTTTCTAATCTTTCCCTGGCTTTTTATTTGCCGGCTGCTTTTCCCTGCTTCAAAAATTTTACCGCCGGAGTTTTTCTGTCAGTATAACACAGAATCCCTCCGGCGGCAATTTAACCACACAATTTAAGAAAAACCATATAATTTCTTTAGAAAAAATCTTCTCCCTGCAGTGCGTCATATCCTTCTTCTCCGGTACGCACCTTTATCACATTTGCTACATGATAGACAAAAATCTTTCCATCACCGATATGGCCGGTATACAATGCCTTTTTGGCTGCCCGAATCACGGTTTCCGGCGCAACCTTGCTGACCACGACATCCACCTGAATTTTCGGCAGCAGATTCATATCCATTGCAACGCCGCGGTAGTATTCTGCCTTTCCCTTCTGAATGCCGCAGCCCAGCACATTTGTCACTGTCATACCCGTAACGCCGATTTCATTCAGAGCTTCTTTCAGATCATCAAATTTATTCTGTTTCGCAACAATTGTAATCTTAGTCAGCTTTGTATCGCTTGCCAACGTTTCTGCAGAGGTTTTGATCTGTACCGGAACTGCATCATCCAACGGAACTGCTTTTTCCGGTTCCCCTGCCCGGGATGCAGCAAAAGCGCCGCTGAAATTATTGATACTGGAAGTCAGGGCGAAATCAGCATAGGCTGAAGCAAGGCCGTGCTCATGAACATCCAGGCCATCTACCTCTTCTGCCACAGATGCGCGAAGACCGATCGTATGCTTTAATACCAGAAAGATCACAGTCATGGTCACAACCACCCACGCGATGACTGAGCCAACACCGAGCGCCTGAATACCGAAAAACTGAAAACCTCCACCATAAAATACTCCCAGCCGCTCGCCGCCGCCAAAATCATAAAATGCAAACAGGCCGGTCAGCAAGGTTCCTGTCGCGCCACAGATTCCATGCACGCCCACTGCGCCAACCGGATCGTCTATCTTCAGTTTTTTATCCACAAATTCAATACCAAACACGACAGCAAAACCGGCTACTATACCAATGACTGCCGCCCCCGCCGGTGTCACTGTATCACAACCGGCCGTAATCGCAACCAGTCCTGCCAGCGAACCGTTTAACGTCATAGAAACATCCGGCTTTTTATACCGTACCCAGGTTATAATCATAACTGTCACAGTCGCCATTGCTGCTGCCAAATTTGTGGTATAAAATACCCTCGCTGCATTTGCAGCCCCCTCACCTGACAGGGCAAGCGTGGAACATCCATTAAATCCAAACCAGCAGAACCACAGAATAAACACGCCAAGCGCTGCCAGAGTCATACTGTGCCCAAGAATTGCATTCGGCTTTCCTTTTTTATCGTACTTGCCAATCCTCGGTCCGAGAATCGCCGCGCCGATAAACGCTGCTACTCCTCCTACCATATGTACTGCTGTGGAACCTGCAAAATCATGGAAGCCGAGTTCTGCCAGCCATCCTCCGCCCCAGATCCAGTGTCCGGAAATCGGATATACAAACAGGCTGATCAGTGCGCTGTATATACAATAAGATGAAAATTTTGTCCGCTCTGCCATCGCACCAGAAACGATTGTCGCAGAGGTCGCACAAAAAACCGTCTGGAAAATCATGGTTGCAAAATCATCCGTGCTCAGACAAAACAGATCAATTTTGCCAAACAGAGGCGCCGTACTTCCAAACATGATGCCAAACCCCACAAACCAGTAAATCGGCGTCCCGATGCAAAAGTCCATCAGGTTTTTCATAATGATATTGCCGGCATTTTTTGCCCGTGTAAGACCTGTTTCCACCATCGCGAACCCTGCCTGCATGAAAAACACCAGAGCTGCTCCTATGAGAATCCAACCAGTATCAAGACTGCCTGCCAAAGCTCTTAATTCATCCATAATATTGTCCTCCTCTTTTCTGAAATCACATCAGCAACAGGCTAAAGCATGCATCCTGCAGGAAAAGAATGCGCAGAGCGCATTTGCCGCGCGCGGGCGGTGCTGCTTTACTGCTGTTCGCCCCGCCGCAAGCTGCGCAACTTGCAGGAGGCTTTCACCGTACAACAGACTTTGTCTCTAATACGACGAAAAAGGCGCTGTGGATATACCACAGCGCCTTTGCCTGATTGACAGTAGTTTACACCTGCACTGGCCCTCTGTCAACTAAATTTCTAAATTTTTTCTAAAATCTATCCCTCTAAATGCTGCCTCAGCTCATTTACATTTGCCACAATCTGCTCCGGCCTGCCGCCATGCGCAAGCAGAAATTCTCTGCTGCGAAATCCCCAGCTCACCAAAATGCCATCCATCCCGGCATTCTGGGCTGTCATCAGATCAACGTCTGAATCACCCACATACACAGCGCGCTCCCGCTCCATTTGTAGCTCCTCCAAAGCCTGCCAGACCGCATCAGGAGCAGGCTTTCTCCTGCACCCTTCCCGATCGCCAATCGCAACGGCAACCAGATCGCCAAAATACACATCCCGCAGCTTTTTTACTGCAAAATCAGCCTTATTGGACACAATAGCCACCTGATATCCTTCTTTATGAAGATAATCCAAAAGAGCCATCACGCCGGGATAAGGCTCTGTCTCGTCCATACAATGCCTGCCGTAGTATTCGCAAAAAAACGTATACACCTCATCAAAATGAGGATTGTCCACTCCGTCCGGCAGCATCCTTTCAATCAGCTTGCGAATCCCATTTCCTACAAAACCTCTGATCTCATCCAACGTATAGCTCCGAAATCCGTACCTGCCAGCCGCTGCATTTGCTGCGTTTGTCAAATCAGCCAGCGTATCAAGAAGTGTTCCGTCCAAATCAAAAATAACCGCATCATAGCGTCTGTTCATGGTTCTTTGTCCTTTTTGAAATATTTTTCAAATCTTCAGCTGTATATTTTTTAAAAACTCTTAACACACCAGTTTATACCGTCTGGCAAGTACTTCATTCAAGACTGCCACATCAATATCCCATATCTTTCTGAACGGAAGTAAACGCGCTTTCAACTCTGCCTGAGGCCCCGCCAACCAGATATCTTCCGCACATTTCACTACAAGAATAAACTTCAAACGGATATCACACATGCTTTTCACATTCCGTAACTCTGTTCCGATTTCCGAAGTCTCTTTATATTTATCCAATAAAGCAGCTATATAAATCTGCAGTGAATCAATAAATTTTTCCGCAATTTCAGAATAATATTCCTCAAACTTTAGTTCTTTTTCTTCAGAGGCATACCTGTTTGCTGCATTTGGACAGGTTTTCTTTGCTTCCAGGAAAATGATGCTGTTCTCGTTATATCTCAGAATAAATTCAACTGTTTTAATTCCAGTTCCAAGATTTCTGTATATTTTTGACTCTTCAATATAAAACAAATCAGTTATAGTCTGGTCTTTAAGTTAGTTATAATTT
>CAOJHI010000088.1 GCA_948436005.1 uncultured Lachnospiraceae bacterium | reverse complement strand
CTGCCCGGCGTCATATCTCCTATAGATCCCGGATTCATATCATTTACGCCGCCTGTCGTACTGCCCGGTATCTCCCCGGATATTCCACCTGCTATATTCCCGCCATTTATGTCAGCGCCGCCTGCTGTACTGCCTGGCACCGTATCTGCTATAGCTCCGGTATTCATATCATTTACGCCACTGCCTGTAGTCCCAGGCACCTCCCGGAATGGATCGCCTGATGTATTTCCTGAGCCTCCGCCTGCCGCTTGGGACGGTGCGCTGCTTCCAACCTCCTCCACTGCATCAATACTGATTTCCGGCATATTTTTATCTGTACTTGAGCTGCCAAATATAACTTTATCTACATTAAGCCCATTTTTATCAAACAGAACGTTCTTTATTCCCATGACAGTTTCACCCGACATATCGCCGGACGTATCAGCGCCGGAACCTGTTCCAGAAGAGGCGCTTTCAGGCGTCTCTGTCTCTTCTGTACAAATACTGTCTTCATTTTCCTCCAAAAGGAGTGATACCTCCGATGCCTGCGTGCGCGGCATCTGTGTTTTTGTCAGCGAAGCGCCGTTTTGCGCTGCCTGCAATGCTGCATTGACCGCATTCTCAATTTTCCACTGTAAGGAAGTAAGTTCCTGCTGCGCTGCAATATACGCATTACTCTTTTCAGCAAGGGTCCGTTCCAAAGCTGTTTCCACACTGTCATCGGTCTGCACATTCCCGCTCTTTTTCCGAAACTCTTTGAGTTCCTTTTTCGCATCTGACAGCTGCTTTTCCGCTCTGGATAATTGCACCCCCGCGCTCTGTGTGCTGAGCGAATACTGCTCTGCTGCCTGTGCCTGCTCATTTTCCTTCTGTCTCTTGCTGATATCCTTCTGGCTTTTTGCATCTGCTACATTCAGCTCCTGCTTCTCCATTTCCTGCTTCTGATACAGAATTTTTTCATCGAGCAGCATTGTATCGAGTTCAAACAGCAAATCCCCTTTCGCGACACGCTGTCCCTCCCTGACGTGAATCGCTGTCACGCGCTGGTCCGGCTCTGTCGTCACCGCAAGCTCCTGATTCTGGACGATTCTCCCCGTCGCCCTCACAGAATGCCCGATTATCATATTCTGCGGCCGCTCTGCCTGTACTACGGCAATTCCCATCTGGTCTGCCGCACGCGACAGAATCGTAAAACACAGCATAAAAACAAAAAATACTGCGGTGGCCTTCATTAACTTCCCTCTGTTCAAAACATGTACCTCCTTATTCCTTCAGCGCTGCCGCTGCAATTCCCTGTTCCAGATACTCCTGCCCGGAAAGAAAAATAAGCAGTGCCGGTACCAGCATCATAATTGCCGCTGCGAATCCCATACCGGCCTCCTTCAAACCAATTTCCGGCAGAAACAACGACAATGGCCACAAGGACCTTGTCTTTAAAAATGTCATAGGCTGCTCGATCATGTTCCAGGATTCCAAAAATCCAAGAATCCCTGAAGATACAATCCCTGCTGCCCCAAGCGGAATCCCGATTCTCCAGAATATCTGAAAATTACCGGCGCCGTCAATCCGTGCCGCTTCCAAAATAGCTTCCGGAATCCCGCAAAAAAACCGATACATAATAAACACCGGAAAAGTAGAAAACACAGCCGGAAGTATCACTGCCGCATGGGTATCCAGAAGTCCGATCCGGTTCAGCACCAGATATTCCGGCATCATCAGCACCTGAAACGGCATCAGCATCAAAACAATGTACAGCAACAGGATAATTCTTTTCCTCGGAAAAGAAAATCTGGCCAGAGCCCAAGCGGTCGGCACTCCAAATACAGTCTGCCCTGCCAGAATGCAGAAAGACAGCTTAAGGGAATTCCAGAACATGACAAAAAACTGCGGAGAATCCATCAAAAGCTCTACCAGAGACTGTAAGGTCGGCGCATGCGGCAAAACTGCCCACCGTGCCATCCCCTCCATGCTGCCAAGCACCGGAGCCAGATATTCTTCAAGCTCCCACTGCTGCATAAACACTCCGGAAACAGCAAACACCACCGGAAAACAGATCACCGCAGCCAGTAAAAACAGCCATATGTAAATGAATACTTTTGTAATTTTTTTCATTCCTCCGGCCTTTCCATTTTAACATACTCCTCTGTTTTTTCAAAGTTTACTATTACAATCTCCAAAATTCCTCTAAAAGAGAATCCGGCCTGAGACTTTTGCCAAACAGGAAACGAAATTTTAAAAGCAGGACCGTGTAAACCACACCAGAAAGTGCCTTTACAAAGCCCTGCTTTTTATTACAAAATTTTCCAGTTTATCCCTGCTTCTTTCAGCAGTGCAAATGGACTGCGCAATTTCTTTTCTGTATCAAACCCGGGATGATACTCCATACCGAGCATCGCATATTTCGATCCTGCCATTGTATTATAAGGCAGAATCTCCACTCTCGTGCGGTCTGCCGCATCTCCGACAGCCTCTGCAACCCCGGTAAAATGCGCTTCAGTATCATTGATTCCCGGGATCAGCGGAATCCGGACCACAAAAGGCGTTCCGCTGTTTTTTAAAACCTGAAAATTAGAAAGAATTCTTTCGTTCGAGACGCCCGTATATTTCTTGTGCAGTTCATCATCCATCACCTTGAGATCCATCATCACAAGGTCACAGTCGTGAATTACCTTTTCAAATACCTCCTGCTTTGCATACCCGCTTGTCTCAATTGCACGGTGAATCCCCCTCGTCTCTTTCAAAAGCTCCAGAAGAAACTCCGGCTGCGCCAGTACCTCCCCGCCGGAAAAGGTCAGCCCTCCTTTGCTGCTGTTAAAAAACGGTGTAAATTCCCTTAATTCCTGCGCCAGCTCATGCGCATCGCGCCAGGTTCCGCTCACTCTGATCAGGTTATTCGGACAGGCAGCAACACATGCCCTGCACAAAATACAGTTCCCGGGAGACGGGCAGACCTTCTCGCAGGCTTTGCAGTGTGTACAGCCATTCGGACTTTTCACAATCTGAGGCCTGGCTTTCCAGCCCTCCGGGTTATGGCACCATGCACAACGCAAAGGACACCCTTTGAAAAACACGGAGGTACGGATTCCCGGCCCGTCGTATATCGTAAATTCTTCAATCGAAAATATCAATCCCTCTGCCATCTGTGTTTGTCCTTTTACGAAAAAGTAAATTCTGTCCGGCTGATAATCTGATCCTGATACTCCTTATCCAGCTCCACAAAATATCCGCTCCAGCCCCACACTCGTACGATCAGGTTCGGATGATTTTCCGGATGCTCCTGCGCATCCAGCATCTGTTCTCTGTTCACTGTATTTAACTGAAGCTGATGTCCCCCGAGGTCTACAAACGCTTTTACAAGCATTGCTGTTTTCATAATTCCTTCATCGTTCCGGAATACGGTATCATGCAGCTCAATAGTCAGCGGGCCGCCATTGCAGCAGTTTTGCAAATCCGGTTTTGTAAAAGACTTCACCGTCGAAAGAGGCCCCTTTAAGGTTGCTGTCAGAGAAGGAGAAAAATCTGCCGGAAGAGGTGCGTACGCTTTTCTTCCGTCAGCCGTAGCCGGAAGATTTCTTGTATACCATATATAAAACTGTGCGGTTCCGGTGCCAGGACGGAATATCCCGCCAAGTGCATTTTTCTTTCCCCGCATCGCGTCTGAGAACAGTTTCATCATATGCACCGCCAGGCTGTCCACGTATTCCTCGTTATGTCCCATCTTCGGAACCTCTTGAATGATCTGGTTGCGGAGCTCCGGACAGTCCGCAAAATCAGTGTCCAGTGCACGGATCAATTCCTCCGGCGTAATCTTTTTTTCATCAAACACAAGCTTTTTTACTGTTGCCATAGCATCGACGCCCGTCGATATTCCGGCTCCGTGCAGGCCATAATTGTGATACTTCGCAGCAGACGTAAAATCACGCGCTTTCTCCACACAGCCCTTCATCAGCACTGACTGCCACGGACACGGCTCCACATGGACATAATGATATCGCTTCACCAACCGGTCAATCTCCTCCCGAAAGATTTTTTCATACGCTTCCAGGAAATCTTCAAACGTCTTACAGGAAGGAAGTTCTGTATGAATCGCATCATTCACCAGTTTTGCAAAATTCACGGCATCAAGATTGGGCAGGTCCATACCCGTACCTGGTATAATAAATTCCCAGCATGCTGCAACACCATAATTCTCAGCATCCTCTTTTTCATATCCCATCTCTGTCAACGCAGGAATGACGACGTCATCATTGCAGTACTGCGGAAATCCAAGCCCGATTTTTGTGAGCTCACTTCCTTTGATGTAGAGATCCAATGGGGTCGTTTTTCCTACTCTGAGATTGATCTTCGGGTCAATGAGATTGTTTTCCCTGCATGCATCAATACAGAGAAAAACAAGATCATTGTAGTACATGGTCCCGTCTTCGCGCCGTTCTCCGAGCACCATGCTCTGTCCGTTATCCCCCACCTGAATTCCATAATACAGGTCTGAGTCGCGGTTTGCTGCAAGAAAGAACTCCTGTACCAGGTCAAAGGCCTCCTCTTTTGTAAGCCGCCCTTCCTGAATGTCTTTTTCATAAAACGGATACATATACTGATCAAATCTTCCAAACGGAATCAAATATTTAATGTTAAACCAGATCGTAAAGTTGAGCAGCCTCAGGAACTGAAGCGCTTGCTGAAATGTATGCGCCCCCTCCCCGTCTGCAATAACGCGAAACGCCTCTGCCACCTCTGCGTTCCCAACGCGCTCTGCTTCCTTTTGATAACGCCTTGCAAAGTCCATAGTGGCAAGCACTGCCGTCTTTGCGCATTCCAGAAATTCTATTCCTTCCTGATCCTGCTCCCGCTGTACGCGTTCCATTGACGCATCAATCTCTGCCAGCCGCCCTCCCAATCCTCTCTCAATCGTATATCCATAATCTGTAATAATATTGCACATATAGTAATCCTGGAAGCACTCATACTTCTCATTCAGTGCCTTCCATTCTTCCTCTGTGTAAATAGACGGAATCTTTTTTATTGTCCTTGTAATTGCAATCCGTTCCTCTGCAAAAACTATCGGTTTTTCTGCCTCCAGAAGCAGCTTATACCGCATCACGCTCCTGACTGGCACCGGGTACCCCTTTTTGCTGAACTCTTCAGCAAAAGACAGTTCAACATCCTGACGATACCTCCCAAACCGCCTGTGAAGGCAATCCTCCCGGATTTTTTTCAAACGCTCAATCATATTCCTCTCCTTTTCAAATGTTCAACCTAAAAACAAAGCCCGGATAAAACACACAAAACATAAAGAACCCTGATTGTTCTGGAACTCTGTTTTGTGCGTTTTATCCGGGTTCATCCAATATCGGCAAAAAACCTGGACTAAAACTTATTGTCCGACAGTATTTCCTCGGGAGCAAATGCGCACACGCTGTTGATCTTATCATAATTCATGACAAATTCCAGCAGCAGATCTATGACTGCTACAATTTTAAGGAATTCTGAATCAATATGATAGCGCGAAGTGGCATGGCCGCCCCCTGAGCTCAGAATATAGTCTGAAATAACAGACAATGGCGATATCGTTGAAGTCGTGATGGCGATTGCCTTGATCCCTCTTTTCTTGGCCAGACGCACGCCCTCTACTACCTGCTTGGAACTTCCGGACTGTGAAATAGCAAGTACCACATCCGACTTTCCCGCAAGATTCACCTGGTTCAAAAAGCCTTCCGGTGATATTTCCGCAGTACTCCGTACACCAAGCCGCTCCATTTTAAAATGCATATACTGCGCCAGCGGATTTGTGTTGCCAACTGCGATGATATGCACAAACGTGCTGCTTCGAATCAAATCCGCACACGTTTCCAGAAGCTCACTGCTCAGCTCATACCGGATTTTAAAGATCTCCTCCGTATATCTGCGGATGATGCTTGACACAGAATCTTCGCTTTTCAGAAGCTCCTCATGCGCTTTGCGTTCCTCCGCAATTTTCCCATTGTCGTTTGCCAGAAAAATAGCAAACTGATGAAAACCCTTATAGCCCAGATGTTTGCAGAACCTCACAACCGTTGCGTCGCTGACGTTCCCCAGCTTTGCCAGCTGCGATACATTTTTGTCATTAATCTCAGTCGGATGCTCCAGAATGAAATCTGCAATTTTCCGTTCTGCCATCGGCAATTTACTATACTCTGACCGTATTGTCTCTAATACTGACTTCTCCATTTGTCTCAGTTCCAAAACATATTTGCATACCTGCCGTAAAAGAATCCCCCAGGCCAATCGTAAAACGCGGTTTGTCTATGTATCTCGTTGGAATAAGCTGCACGTCATCATACGAACCTGCTGAGATGGCGGCAGCAAACTCTGCCCCTTTCTCACTTATTGGCAACGCAAGGACCCTTTCTACATCCTCCAATGTCGGATACCTGCCCACGGACGCCCGTGCGGTAGCCAGCAAACCGCCCCAGTATAATCCCCGTTCGACTGCCATATCTCCTTTGTCACCGACAAATACCGCATAATCTGCCGTATGCACCACAATCCCACGCCTTACCCCATACTTTCTCCGGAATGCTCTTGCGAAACAGACCACAGAATCAATGTCTCTGATCTCTGTATCCATATGCATACCTCTGGCATTGTCAGCCAGCTCTTCTTCATTCATCCCGAAGATATCTGTCAACGGAAGTATGTGTTCCATACAACTTTGCCGGATTACGCTGTCATGGTATGCAGCATCCTCCATGTACACGATTCCTGCCGGATTTCCCGCTCTGTAACGGCTGATATGTGCCGCTGTATCTGACAGTCTCCGTTTCAGCACAGCCAGATCAAGAATACAGTTAAAACCAGAAATCACCTGACTCGTGATACAGGTTGCATGATGTTCAATATACTGAAAATACTTTGCAGACAGCGGAAGCAATTCGCTGATTCCCCGTTTGGTGAGTATCAGTCTGTTGGAGGTTGGAATCACATATGTTTTGTCCCCTAATTCAATCTCGTCGCCTTTTTTGTATTGTATAATAAAATGCGGTTCCTGTCCAACCCTGCTTTTTACCTGCCCTGTATGCACCGCGCGTCCCAGCGAGTCCACAGTATAGATTGTTTCTGTATTCATCCTGCCGCGCACTTCATCCGAATCATCCGTCAGATGGACCAGCGACGGACAGCCTGTTCCTGACAGCACCAGAGCTGCCTGGGCTGCCGTTCCCCCTACTGCCTTCTGCCCCTCTCCAAAACAATTCAGCAAAGAAGCATCAGAAATATCACGTTCTCCTCCCAATCCATTCAGGCAGTAGTACACGAGTGTCTCAAGGAATTCCTTCTCGCTGCTCACAGGCTGAAACGTCGGCTCCTGACAGATTATCCCACAGCTGATCCCGTGTTTTGCAAGAAGAGTGTTTACAATAACCGTATCCAGCTCATAAACAATATCCAGATTGCTTGTATAACCAAGTGCAGTCAGCTGTTTTCGCTCAATCCTTTTCTTTATCGTATCCTGTAATTCTTTCATCCTGTTTAATATAACTCTGCTTTTCCCGCAGCTCCAAAAAGTTTAATTTTCTGCTTTGCTACCTCCTGCATAGCTTTAATACAATGCGGTTCAATTTCATTCGGCTCCCTGATGCCTTCCTTTTTCAACACCTCACGCATTTTTTCATAATATGCCACCTTAATATCGCTTGATATGTTGATTTTGCTGATTCCTTTTTGCGCTGCCTCGCGGATTTCCGCATCCGGATTGTTCGAGCCTCCGTGAAGAACAAGCCTTGTATCTAAGCCTGCTGCCCGAAGCGCATCGTGAATCTGTTCCAGACGTTCCATCTGAAGCTTCGGCTCATATCCTTTCGGATAAATCCCGTGACACGTACCGATTGAAATCGCCAGGGCGTCAATGCCTGTTTCCTGTACAAACCGAACCGCTTCCTGCGGATCAGTATAATAAATGATCTGATCAAACGCCTTATCCGGATCAGTCACACCGATACTTCCAAGTTCTCCCTCCACTGACACCTCGGATGCAAAATACGAAGCTGCATAATTCCATACGTCGCCGTCCGACACCTGCGCTCTGCGCGGATCGTCTGTATCTGTTGCCATGGTATAGCTGATTGCCGCATGCGCAGCCTCCACCACCTTCTTGCACATAGCAATATTCTCTTCAAACGGAAGTGCCGATGCATCAATCATAACTGAAGTAAACCCGGCCCGGATTGCAGCCATCACATTTTCATAGGAAGCGCCGTGATCAAGATGAATCGCAGCCGGAACCGGTGAAAATGCAATGCGTCCAGCCATTGCCCGAATGCTGTCTGTCCCGATATGCTTCAGTTCATTCGGATGAAGTTCAATGATCACAGGCGCTTTTTCTCTTTCTGATATATCCATAATTCCATTAAACATCGCATAACTGCTGATGTTAAAGGCCGGAACGGCAAAATGATTCTCCTCTGCCGCAGCAAGCAATTGTTTTAAATTAAATAACATGTTCTCTGTCTCCTTTTTGAACCTATAGTTTCAACATATAATCGATCGCCCATTTACGAAATCTTTTTCCAGGCAAGAACACTGTCACGTTTTTTCGGCGCCTGCAGTCAATCCCTCGATCAGCTGCTTGGAGCACAGCAGATACATGAGAATTACCGGAATCACGCTGATCACTACCATCGGAAATACTTTTTCAATGAAAAACAGGAAGGACGACAGGCACTCCTGAAGCATGACAGTTGCCGTCCGCTGTTCCCCGCTCAGAAATATGAGCGGCATATAAAAGTCATTGTAAATCGTCAGTCCTGATACGAGTGCCACGGTTCCGAGAATCGGTTTTGACAGTGGCATCATAATCCGGAAAAATATCGTAAATTCATTTGCACCGTCAATCTTGGCACTTTCCGCGAGCGCTTCAGGCAGCTTTTTAAAAAATCTCATAAAGAGAAATGCTGCCAAAGAGAGGTTGCCGATATAGATAAGAATCAGTCCCCATGGCGTATTGACCAGATGCAGTGCATTGATGATCCTGTAATTAATCAGTACGCCAAGCTGAATCGGAAACATCATACCCAGAAGAATAAAGGTCTGCAAAAATGACTTCCCTTTAAAGTCGTACCTGGCGTAACCGTAAGCCAGCATAGAAGAAACGATTAAAAGACCTGTAATCGATACACCTGTGATGAAAATACTGTTCCACATGGATTTCAGAAAATGATTCTGCGTAATGACTTCTATGTAATGCCTGAAATTCCACATGGATGGCAGGGCAAAGATATCTGTCACGATCTCCGTGCTGTCTTTAAAGGAGGAAATTAATGTAATAAACAAAAGCAGTATGATAATTGAGCTGTATAACAGACAAATCAACGTTATCAGCCAGCTTTTATGGCCCAGTTTCTTTTTCATAATGATCACCTGTCATCTTCCTGTTTTTCAATTCCTGCGCAACTCCTATTCATTCCACACTTTCACCTTGCCAAGCGCAAAATTCATCACAGAGGTAAAGAGCAAAATAAACAAAAACGTTACTGTCCCTATCGTTGCCGCATATCCAAGGTCAATGTTCAGACGGCTCATGCTTCCGCTTCCAAATGCAATTCTGTAAAAATACATATTTACAAAATCAAGTCTGCCGTCCATACCGCCGAACGTACCTGCGAGCATGTACGGAAGATCAAAGAGCGTGATCCCCCAAATGATATCAAGAACCAGAACATTGATCATCCCCGGCCCGATGTCCGGCAGTATTATATAAAGAAATCTCTGGAACGAACCAGCTCCGTCAATGGTCGATGACTCAATTGTCTCATAAGAAACATTTTTCATATTTGACAGAATAATGAGCATACCGATCGTTGCACTGGACCAGATACCAATCCCAATCAGAATCGGAAACATCATCTTCGGATCTGCAAGCCATCCAGGCAGGTTTACCCGCGAAACCCCCAGCGTCAGCAATGCCTTATTCACTATACCAAAGCTGGCATTAAAGAAGATGGTGCCAAAGAAAGCAATCACTGCAGTGCTGAGCACGTACGGAAGAAAAAAGATGGCCTGAAAAAACTTATACCACCGGATTTTAGAATACAGCATATATGCCACGCCCACCTGTATCGGTACGATAATAAAATACTCGCACAAAATAAACTTTATATTATTTCCAAATGCATTCCAGTACGTAGCAGCATTGGCCGGGTCCAGAAACAGCCGTTTATAATTCTCAATCCCTGTAAACGTCAGTTCTCCAAGTCCGTCCCATGAGCTCAGGCTGAGAAAAGATGTCGCTATCAGCGGTATAATCATAAACATGCAATAAAAAATCAGGCCCGGAAGCATAAACCACAGATATGGTCTGCGTTTTTTCTTTTTCTTAACTGTATTCCCCATACTATTCCTCATTTCTCCGCCTTTTCCATACGTGCGGTGGCAGCGTATCACCTTGTCTGCCGCCGCATGCTCTGTGCTGTTAACCAGTTAACCTGTTTTTCCCGCTCTGCAATTAATCAATATTTGCCTGCACATTGTCACAGAACTCCTGTGCGTCAAGAGAACCGCTAAATACGCTCATGATATTTGCCTCAAAATATTCCTCTGCCTTTGCGCCGAGCAGAAATACCTTCTCCTCATTTGCTGCAAGCAATACATCTGCCATACCGATCTTTGTGGAAACTTCGTCAGAAGAAGGGGTTTCCTCCAGGGCCGGAATGGATGCATTGGAATTGATATAAGTCTGCTGGCCTTCGACTGTTGTCATCCACTGTGCAAACATCTTGGCTGCTTCCAGATTCTTCGTGTTCGGGTTAATGCTGTAACCGCCGTTTGCTGTAATGCATGCATAAACCTTTCCATCTTCATCATTTGCAAGCTTGAATACATCAAAGTTCAGGTTTGCATTTGCATTCCGGATTGTAGAGAGCATCCAGGAACCGCAGATAATCATGCCAGTGCTTCCGGTCGCAAATTCCATACATGCCGCTGTTGCATCATTTGCCACAGAACTGATGGAGAAATACCCCTTGTTCTTCCAGTCCACCATTTTCTGAAGTGTATTCACATTCACTTCCTCATTAAATGCAGCCGTGCCTTCTCCAAGTCTCGTAAAGAAATCCGGACCGCCTGCCTGCGTACATACCATGAAGTCCCACGTATGCATAATGGATGCCCAGTCCACACCAGCCAGCGTCAGAGGCACAATGCCATCCTCCAGCATCTTATCGCAGAGTGCCTCAAATTCAGCAACGGTTGTCGGAACTTCATAGCCATTGTCTGTGAAAAGATCTGTG
>CAOJHI010000087.1 GCA_948436005.1 uncultured Lachnospiraceae bacterium | reverse complement strand
GTAGGATATGAAAAACTAGGCTTTGATCAGTTTTTATCGGCAGAGAATCTTGGAGAATATAATTTTGAATATCCTAGGTCATATAGATATGCGTCAGATAGTTCGCTGTATAAAGTAGTCTTTGATTTGACGAAAAAAGCAAATAAAGAGAATAGGCCATTATTTCTATTTTGCATCACGGTACAAAATCATGGTGATTATAGTGCGCCGGAATATTCCGGCAGCGTTGCGAACGATGATGAAACCGTAGCTCAATATCTGAGTTTATTAAAACTCAGTGATATTGCTTACGAGGAATTAGTAGAGTATTATCGAAACGATGAAAAAGAAACGATGATTTTTATGTTTGGAGATCATATGCCGGGAGTGGATTCAATAAATACATTTGTACCAAAAAATAGTTTGGAGTCATATACAACTAGATTTATCTTTTGGGCAAATTATGACGTGGATTATTCCTATACGCCGGCATATAGTAGTTTGAGTTATTTACAGCCCGCATTAATGAGAGCGGCGGGACTTCCGCTGACTGGATACCAGCATTTTCTAGAAGAGTGTGCTTTATTATATCCGATTATCTCATTGCAAAATTATTATGATCATCAGATGCAAAGAGATATATTAAAAGACACGGGAAATCCGCAAATTATCTCAGAGTATAAGATTTTGCAGTACAATAATTTGTTTGGACAAGGGAAACGTTATATGCCGCTATTTTCGTATTCGGGATAAATTCGATGAATTGATTTGCCTTAAACCTTAGTCCCTAATAATTATTAGAGAATGCAAGTATTTTACTCTATTAGATTTATGGTGGCCGCTCCTGAGAAGAAAAAACACCTGCAGAAGAATTGATATGTGAAAATCAATTGACAATCTGTGTGGCATTGTAGAAGATCAGCTTCACATGGATCCAAGACGAAGCGCTTTGTATCTTTTCTGCGGAAAACATTGTGACAGGACAAAGCTTTACTTTAGGAAACTGATGAGTTTGTGCTATTGTATTAAATAATTGCGAAACAAGTTGCAATCTTGATTAAAAATGCGGTAAGAATCCTACAAAGCAGGATTCTTAATAGGTAATTACAAATATATACATGCCAAAAAGACTTCCCAGACAAACTGTGAAGGAAAAGCATTATGAATATCAAATGTCAGGCAATCAAAGGTTTTAAACTTCGGATGTATTGATGCTGGTGGATTTTATCAGCAACAAGTGCGGTAACAAGTTGAGTGATTCCTGCAAGAAGTAGATCACCTTGGAGAGTTTTTTCATTCTGAGTTTTACGATTAGCAATACAAAAACTATCCTTGAAATGATGGATTGATTTTTCAACATTAACACGAATTTTGTAAGTATCTTCCCATTCCTGTGATCCTCGTTCTACACCAGGATAAGCACGAAGATTCTTTTCTGGATAAATGTAAATCATCTGTCTGCAGGAAGAAGTGGTACATGGATGCTCACAGTGGCATACGCGGCGTTTCGATTTATCGGCAGGATTGTATTCCCATTTCATTTTGGGACATACAAATTTCATGGTAGGAAGTTTACTTCGTAAATGGGATTTGCTTCCTTCCAGTTTCATAGGGAGAGTTGGATTATGCGGACAACAAGGAATACCATTTTCATTAACCGTGTAGTCCGTTCCTTCCATGGATAGTTTTACTCTCAGAGGAATAAAAGCCTTGTGGAATCCAATGTTTTGGAAAAGAGATTTATAGATTTCAACGGTATCAAAGGAGGCATCTCCAAGAAAAGTCTTTGGCTCTATCAAAGGATGCTTCCGGAAGAAAGCAATTAAAACCGGAAGCAATGCTTTTGAGTCGGTAAAGGATTTATCCTCATCGGGAGAATCAGATTTCTTTTCTACAACGATATCAGGATGTGCAATAAGAAAATCCTTGTTGTAGAAAGTGATGTCACGGACAATGCCAAGGCCATTTGTAACAATTTCGAATTTATAGGCATAACAGAAGTGTCCATTGATGTACATCTGCTGTATAGCCTGATTGGAGGCGGCATGAGTTGGCATAGATCCATAAGCTGCTTTGTAAAGATCATAGGAATCATTAAAGATTATGAGCTTTCTTAAAAGCTTTCAGCTGCTTGATGATACGGTTGGCATATTTGGGATTATTTTCAGTCACCCATGCTTCAATACCAGAGGTATCAAAGATTGTCATGGAAGCAAGCGAAGGATTAAGTTTCTGGTAGATCGGTTCGGTCAGATCAACAAGAAGATCGAACATAGATTGTAAGTCCGATAAGAAATCCTGTTTGAAGCGAGTAAATTTGGAAGGATCCGGTACAACATCAAGGCCGCAGAAATCACGTAATTCCTGAGAGTATTTTAGAAATACAATCAGGAGAGAGTCAGTCGGGATTGAGAAAATACGCTGAATCAGAAGAGCCTTGAGCATAGGATAAAGCTGGTGTTTGCGAGGTCTTCCGGTGCGGGCGTGAAAGTGAGTAACAAAAGAAACAGGAACAATTTCGTCAAGATCAATGGCTTCATCAAGAAGCGTAAGGAACTGATATTTGTCGTTGTCGAATTTATTTTGGTAATCTTCAAAAACTTCTGCCAAAGTGAGTTGCTTATGTGTTATCATATGAGTATATCTCCTTGAAGGTGGATGGTTATTTAGTTTCTAGTCAACTCTATTTTACCATAAATTTTGAGGAGATATTTTATTTTTAACGACAAAAAATGCCGTATTTATGCGGCTTTTGATGTTTCGCAAACGCCTAATTAAAATGTAATAGGGAAAGGAATATAATAAACCATGAAAATCACAATTGCAGGCACCGGCTACGTCGGCCTTGTAACGGGCGTATGCCTTGCGGAGCATGGGCATACAGTTACGTGTGTCGACGTAGACTTGCAGAAGGTTGAAATGATGCGCAGCGGAATCAGCCCGATTTATGAGCCAGGGCTGGACGAGCTGATGCAGCGGAATATGGAACGGTTAATATTTACAACAGATTATGCGTCGGCATATAAAGATGCGGACGTTATTTTTATTGGTGTTGGGACGCCGGAAAAGAAGGACGGATCTGCGAATCTGAAATATGTATATGAAGTGGTGAGGCAGATTGCACGGACGGCCCAGAAGTCGAGTGTGGTAGTGGTAAAATCTACGGTTCCAATAGGGACGAATGATCGGATTGAGGAACTGTTGAATGAGAATAAATGTTTTGATGAGGAGTTTTCGGTTGTATCTAATCCGGAATTTCTGGCACAGGGTACGGCAGTTCGGGATACTTTGCATGCATCAAGGATTGTAATCGGGGTGGAGAGTCCGGAAGCAGAGCAGATTATGCGGGAAGTGTATCAGGGATTTGATGCTCCGGTAGTTGTTACGAACCGCCGGTCAGCTGAGATGATAAAGTATGCCTCTAATGACTTCCTGGCGTTAAAAATTTCTTATATTAATGAGATTGCGAATCTTTGCGAATTGATTGGGGCAGATATTGAAGCAGTGACGAGCGGGATGGGATTTGACCAGAGGATTGGGAATAAATTTCTGAAGGCGGGGATTGGGTACGGAGGCTCCTGCTTTCCCAAAGATACAAAAGCGCTGCATTGGCTGGCAAATTTTCATGACTATGAGATTAAGACGATTAAAGCAGCGATAGAAGTGAATGAACAGCAGAAGCTTAGGCTCTATAAAAAAGCACGGAAATATTATGATTCTCTGGATGGATTGACTGTGGCTGTATTAGGACTGACATTTAAACCCAATACAGATGATATGCGGGAAGCTCCGTCGCTTGTTAATATCCCGTTGTTTCTGGAAGACGGGGCATATGTAAAAGCATTTGATCCCGTGGGAATTGAAAAGTTTAAGATTGCTTTTGGCAGAAACGGAGAACAGTCAGAAAATATTACTTACTGCACTTCAATTGCAGAGACGCTGGAGAATGCGGATATTTGCTTTATTTTCACAGAATGGCCGGAGATTTGCGATCTGACCGCAGAGGATTTCAAAAGGATGAGAAAGCCGATTGTATTGGATGGAAGAAATTGTTTCAGGCCAGAAGAAATGGCCGGAATCACATATGATAGTATCGGCAGAAATTGTATTACAGAAATGGCATAAGGAGTATCAATAAGGAGAAGAAAGGTGAGTCTGAAGACACCGAATGTGACAGAGACGATAAAGAAGAATACTTTTTTGCGCTGGATGCTGTGGATACTGATTGCTGTTATGGTAGCTGCAGGTGCAGAGTTTTTATTTAACTATAAAGCTATAAGAAATCAAAATGAAGTTTTTGAATTTCAGCCAGTGCAAAGTACGGAAAAAGGAAAACTGATTCTCGAATATGATTTTCATGATTCCTGTTATATCAGTAAACTGCAGGTGTGCGGTTCTTTTCAGGCAGAGCAGAAATATACGCTGGAATACACCTTTATAAACGGTTTTGACCGGGAAGAAACGGTTAAGAATACAGATATGGTTTATCCATACTATTCAGAGGCGTGGTCCCCGATCAATGAGCTGGTAACTTCGCTGAAGATAACGTTTCCTGACAGCGAGAAGGTAAGTATTGCGCAGCTTCGGGCTGTCACGATTCCCGCTGTTAATTGGTATCGCTGTTTATTTGTGGTTCTTGTGGTGCTTTTTATTGCGTGGATTTTTTTTCAGGGAAAAGCAGTGCTGAATTATCTGGAATATTTATTTGTAGTATATGCATTGGGATTTGGTATTTTGATGATTGCCGGCGCTGGACCGAAATATACGACGTGGGATGAAACAGTACATTTTTCGTGTGTTCATATGCTGTCTTATGGTAAGACAGTGGAGTGGAATGACGCTGCGAGAATAGAATATGAGAGCGGTTTGCCAGAAGTGAATACGAAAGAGGAGCTTTCTCTTATGAAAGCTTATCTGGATCAGCAATCGGAGCAGGCGGTTTCCAGTGAGCCGAATAGCAATTCTTTTTTGAAGCGCGGGCAGTTCATTTATTTTCCAATGGTGCTGTTCTATCAATTAGGAAAAATCCTTGGATTTACATTTTCTAATATATATATGCTGGGAAGATTGGGGAATCTTCTGGTCTATATTGTTTTAGGTTTTCTGGCGATTCATCTTGCTAAGAAGAGAAAGCTTTTGACAGCTGTAATTTTAATGTTTCCTACAGCAGTATTTCAGGCCAGCATGTATACGTATGACGGTTTGTTGGCAGCGATGATTACGCTTTCAGTTGTTCTTTTGATGAATGAAACAGGAAGTGAGAGACGAAAACCGAATGTTCCAGCAATAATTGTAGCAGTTTTTTTGATTTTACTTGCGTGTTTAATTAAACCAGTATATTTACCCCTTTTGCTTCTGCTTTTGATGGTATGGAAAGAAAAACCTGGGAAAAAGGTGGTTTGGGCAGTCGGTTTGATTGGACTGGCGGCAGCTGTGATACTGGCGTTGTTTTTGTTTCCGTCTGTCCTGGCTGCGCTGCAGGGCAATTTGATGTACGGAGCAGATGTACGGGGTGGGGAAACCGGAATAATGGCTCAGTTGCTGTCCATGCTTTGCCATCCTTTTGAGAGTATCCGGCTTCTGATACATGAGATGCTGACCATGGATAACTTTCGAAATCTGGCTTTAAAAGGTATGGATGATTATCTTCCGACAAATTTAATGCTGTTGAATCTGGGGAATCTTGGCTGTATCAAGGATGAGTGGTCTTTGATTTTGATTCCGCTGTTATTATTACTTTTTCTGGTATCACCGGAAAAGCAGGGTTTAGTTACAGAGAGGAAAGCAAAACGAATCCTGGGCGCCGGTGTTTTGCTTAGCATTTTGGCAATATGGGGTGCGATGTATGTAACATTTACGCCGGTAGGAGCATCGTCGATTGGCGGTGTGCAGGCAAGATATTTTATTCCGTTGATGCTTCCGGTTGGTTTCCTGCTGTGGAATGATTGCATTGTAATGAAAATCAAAGAGCTGACGTATGTGAGAATTGTGCTGTGCGGTGTATTGCTGCTTATGGGGCAATGTATCTGGCAGCTTGTTATAACAAATCGGTGTGTTTAAAAAGGACATACCAATCATTAAAGGGAAGATCAGATGAAAATAAGTTTTATAGTTCCTGTTTATTGCACAGAAGCGTACATCGGACAGTGTGTGGAAAGTTTGCAGGCACAAAATGGAGATGAAATTGAAATAATTCTGGTGGATGATGGAAGCCCGGATCATTCCGGGAGGATTTGTGATGAATATGCGCAGAAAGATAAACGTATTACTGTGATTCATCAGGAAAACAGAGGTGTTTCGGCTGCCAGAAATGCCGGGCTTTGTGCTGCACAGGGAGATTGGGTCTGTTTTATTGACGGGGATGACGCAGTAGTGCCAAACCTTTGTCAGGATTTTCGGAACTATCTGAACGAGACATACGATGTTTGCTTTTTTGGACATTTGGAAGTGTTAAATGAACGGTTTCCCGGATGGATTCATGAGATGGAAGCCGGGAGCTGTACGGAGTTTGATGACACGGATTTTGCGGAATTTCAGCTTGCGGCGTTTAACAGGGATTATCCGGGAAAATATGATTATCATAAAATAAAACTGTCTACTCCGTGCAAGTTTTACCGCAGATTGTTGCTGACTGATCATAAAATTTTGTTTCCCGAGGGGGTTGTAACGGGAGAGGATTGTTTATTTAATTTGCTGGTTTACCGTTACGCAAAGCGGGGCGTTTATATGGATTATACGCCGTATCTGCATCGTATTTGGGGCAATTCGGTGTCGCAGCGGTACAGTGAATATACAATGGAACGTTTTCAGATGTTCCATAAAAAGTTACAGGAGTATATCATGGATGCACCAAAGCCTGAGCTTTTTGAAAAGGTATACGCACAGCGTTGTATCTGGACCGTTGGGTTTTGCTGTATTTTAGATTATTGCCATAAAGATAATCCAAAGCCCTATATGGAAAGAAGAGTGGATTTTATGCGGGGATGTGACAGTGAACTCGGCAAGATTGCAGAACATGCTGCGCTTCAGAATTTCAGGCTGGAAAAGAGAATTTTATTTTGGTTTGTGAAAAAAAAGTGGTTTTTTATGGTGAATTTGCTTTGTTTTATGAAGAGCAGGATAGGAAAGGGAGCATAGTTGGAAAAGGTAGCTTTTGTAATTTTACACTACAATGTTCCAGAGATAACACGTCAATGCGTTGCATCTGTCAGAGCATTGAATTGTAGAGTAATAAAGAAAATAGTAATCGTGGATAATGGTTCGCCGGATGGTTCAGGCCGGATTTTGGCGGAGGATTATGAGAAAGACCCGGATATAACGGTAATTTTAACCGGGAAAAATCTGGGATTTGCAAAGGGTAATAATATTGGCTATCAGTATGCAAGGGAGCGGTTGGGAGCTGACTTGATTGTTGTCACAAATAATGATATTCTTTTTTTGCAGAAGGATTTTATTTCAAAGCTGGAAGGTTTACAGGCTGAGGTGGTTGGACCGGATATTGTAACATGTTCGGATGAACATCAAAATCCATTCAGGGAAGCTGCGTATACGCTGCCGGATATCAGACGTGTGATGCGCAATAAGCGGGTTTTTCTGCTCTATTTTTATTTAAAGAAATATCTTCATTTGGATCAGCGAATTTTTATTTTAGAAAATATGTTTGAGAAAAAGTCAAAACGGCGCAGAGCTTCTATTGATTGGGAGAAGTGTCAATATGATATCGTTCTGCAGGGGGCTTGCCTTGTTTTTCTGCCTGGTTTTGTGAAAAATGAGTTGTGTGCATTTTGTCCGGATACGTTTATGTATGGAGAAGAAGATATTTTAAGTTTTATTTGTCAGAAAAATGGTTACAAGATGATGTATTGTCCGGAAATCCAGGTATTACATTTGGAAGGAAAAGCGACAAAAGAACAATTCAGAAAATCTGTTGAAAAAGAGATCTTTATATACAGACATACGTTAAAGAGTTTACAAATACTGAAACGGATGATGATGGACAAATAGGAAAAGAGGAAATGATTTGAAAATATCAGTGGTAATTTGTACTTTTCAGGGAGCGTTGTATATTGAAGAGCAGCTGGAAAGTATTCTGTGTCAGTCACGGCCGGTGGATGAGATTCTGTTGCTGGATGATGGATCAAAGGATGAGACAGTTGAACTGGCAACCCGCCTGTTGGAGAAATCAGGTATTCGTTGGCAGATTGTCCGGAACCAGGAGAATGTAGGAGTAGCACGTAACTTTGAACACGGAATTCATATGGCACAGGGAGATATTGTGCTGACGTCTGATCAGGACGATGTGTGGACAGCGGATAAGGCAGAACATTTTGAAAGGGTTTTTTTGGAGAATCCGAATTGTGTACTGGCGTTTTCTGATGCAAAAGTGACGGATGTCAATCTACAGGTTTTACGTGAAAGCCTTTGGGAGGCTTCAGGTTTTGGCGAAAAGCAGCAACAGTTGTTTCAGGAACAGAGGTATTACAGCGTTTTATTTTCAGATAATGTAGTGACCGGTGCAGCTATGGGAATCCGGAAAAGATTCGCAGAAGCATGTATTCCGGGTCCGGAGGGAACGCTGCATGATTATTGGTATGCATTGTGTGCTCCTGCGTATGGCACCATTCTTCCGATCGCGGAAAAAGATTTGATGTACCGGCAGCATGGTAAAAACGTGGTTGGTATACCGGGAAAAGGCTGGGCCGGAAAACTAAAACGGTGGATGCATACGGTAAAGATTATGCAGACGGATCGTACAAAACGAAGGATACGGGCTCAGAGGTTGTATGATTATCTGAATATCCTGCGGACGGAGAAAGGGCCTGTTGAAATAAATAGAGCTCAGCTTCCTGAGTTGATAGAAGAAGCAAAAAAATGGGTGGATTTTTCCGGATGGCGGGATTCACTGAATGAGAAAAGCAGAATAAACGGAATTGGTCAGATTCTATTCCACGTATTACAGGGGGATTACAGGAAATATGTTAATAAGTCGGGGATTGTAATGCAAGAAATCGCAGGTTGTTTTTTGTACAGGAATAAGGGGGAAGCGCAGTGAATGAAAAATCCATGAAGAAAAATTTCATGATCAGCTTTCTGCGGACCGGAATTATGCTGTTAGTTCCATTGATCATATTCCCATATGTGTCAAGAATTCTAGGTAAGGAAGGGGTTGGACGGGTACAGTATATTCAGTCCATTGCGTCTTATTTTCAGCTGTTTGCAACTTTTGGGATATCCTCTTATGGAATCAGAGAAGGAGCAAAAAGAAAAGGAAACAGGGAGGCGCTTGGCAAGCTGTGTACGGAATTATTGCTGCTTAATTTTATTACAACTGCGCTTGCGCTGGCTGCTTATAGCGTGACGTTTTTTCTGGAAGGCCTCTGCACATATCGAGAGCTGCTGCTGCTTTATACAGCATATATTCTTTTTTATGGGCTGAATCTGGACTGGTTTTTTAATGTGCTTGAGGACTATGTTTATATTACTGTACGGACTTGTATTGTTTACGGACTGTCGCTGGTGATTATGTTTCTTTTTTTGCAGAACAGCAGTGATGTTAATGTATATGCGATTGTTTTGATTTTCCCTTATGTTGGAATTTTTCTGGGCAATTTCAGACAGATGCAGCGCAGAGTTCCATTGTTTCAGCATAAGAAATATGATTTGCGCCAACATATCAAACCGATAGCGCTTGTTTTTGGAATTATTATCTCTTCCAGTATTTATTCTTTGCTGGATACGACAATGCTGGGAATCCTGAATGGTGATGCGGCAGTAGGGCTATATACGGCAGCGTCAAAGCTGTGCAGGCTGGTGGTACAGCTTATTACAGCAATCTGTGCTGTTTTTTTGCCAAGGCTGTCTTATTATGTCGGGAAAAATGAAACCGGAAAATTTCGGGAAATGGCACTGACTTCAGCAAATCTGATTGTTTTTATTGCAGTGCCCTGCTCGTTTGGACTGCTGGTGCTGGCAGAACAGGCAATCTGGCTGTTTAGTGGTGCAGATTTTTTAGACGCTGTACCGGCAACAAGGATTTTGGCAGTGAATCTGTTTTTCTCTGCTGTTGATGGTTTTCTGGGATGGCAGATTCTTGTGCCAAACAATCGGGACAAGGTTCTTTTGGGAGCAACCATGCTGGGCGCTACGGCAGATTTTGTGTTGAATCTGATTTTAATTCCGCTTGCAGGTGTTGAAGGAGCGGCAGCTGCAACGCTTATAGCAGAGGTGGCTGTTTTTTGTGTATGTCTGCTGTATTCTGCAAAATATTTGAATTTTGCAAGGCTTTTTGGGCATTGCATCAAATGTATAGTGGCTTCAATGCCAGTATTTTTGATTGGCATATGTGTGAATAGCCAGATACATTCTGTGGTCGGAAGCAGTATTTTGACAGTCTGTTTAACAGCTGTTGTTTATCTTGGAATATTAATTGTGGCAAAAGACGCGTTTGCCTGTCAATTATTAAGGGAAATTCGGGGATTTTTTCAAAAGGCAGCTGATCGAAAGCGGTAACTTGCTTTTTACAGGGATTAATGCTAAGATGAAACGACACGGAAACGATAAAAAGAGAGTGAGGGATTTTGATGAAGCTGATTATTCAGATTCCCTGCTATAATGAAGCAGAGACATTGGAAATTGCTTTGAATGCACTTCCGAAGAAAATAGATGGAATTGATGTAATTGAATACCTGATTATTAATGATGGCAGCCAGGATAAGACGGTGGAGGTTGCCAGAAACTGGGGTGTGAATTATATTGTCAGCTTTCGCAGGAATAAAGGGCTGGCCAGAGGTTTTATGGCCGGATTGGATGCCTGCCTCAGAAATGGAGCAGATATTATTGTCAATACAGACGCAGACAATCAATATTGCGGGGCTGATATAGAAAAACTGGTACAGCCGATTTTGCGCGGAGAAGCAGGCATGGTGGTTGGGGAGCGCCCGATTGACCAGACAGAACATTTTTCGCCCCTGAAGAAGAAGCTTCAGCATCTTGGAAGCTGGGTGGTTCGAAAGGCGTCCAAAACAGAGATTCCGGATGCGCCCAGCGGCTTCCGGGCTTACAGCAGAAATACGGCTATGCGGCTTAATGTGATAAATGAATATACGTATACACTGGAAACCATTGTTCAGGCCGGGCGCAATAAAATGGCGATTACATCAGTTCCGATTCGGACAAATCCGGAACTTCGGGAATCAAGGCTGTTTCACAGCATGTTTGGCTATGTAAAAAAGTCTGTAATTACAATTGGCCGTGCATATATGATGTA
>CAOJHI010000086.1 GCA_948436005.1 uncultured Lachnospiraceae bacterium | reverse complement strand
CATATGCGCACACTCTTTCCCTACACGACGCTCTTCCGATCTACTGTATAACAGTTATATGGTTTACTGGGATGGTTACTTAGACGTTCCGAGCCTGAACGTTGATCCGGAATATTATTTCGAGGTTGAGGCTTTCTCCAGCAACACACCGCGTTACGTGGAAAACACATTTGAAACGCAGGGCAGAGGCGCTGAGCTCGATCTGATCAAAGCAGCCGACGAAAAGGCAGGAACAGAGAGCAGCACAGTCAGAGTAATGACGTATGAAACATACGGAAGAGATGAGGTATATGTATTTGACAACATCACACCTGGTACTTACTCTGTAAGACATACGTTCGGCGTTGGCATCTGGGGTCCGGTAGAACTGACAGAAGAGGAACTGATCGGAACAGGCACAGAGCCTACGATCACTGCACTCAATCTGACGCAGTTTGGTAATGGTTCAACTCAGTGGGGTACCGTTGAAGTAAGAGTATATCCTGGTGAGGAAAGCGGCAGAATCGAAGTAACATTTAAATACGATAAGTAATATTCAGAGACCACCGGCTATGCCGGTGGTTTCAGTTTGTCAACAAAAGATCGCGTTTCTCACAGTAACATGATATAATAAGAATAGAGTAACGGTTCAGCTTACCCTCTTGTTCGCATACAGAAAACTAATAATGGTTTCGTCTATCGTCTCTGCGATCATCCCGGCGATCATCGCGTCTGTCATCTCTTCTGTCATCGCGTCTGTCATCGCGTCTGTCGTCTCTTCTGTCATCTCTGCGGTCATCGCGTCTGTCGTCTCTTCTATCATTTCTGCGGTCATTCCGGCGATCATCGCGTCTGTCGTCTCTTCTGTCATCTCTGCGATCATCTCGACGGTTGCAGTCACAGTGGCATGGTGGACAGGGGGGACAAGGGCGCATGCGGCGATTGTCAAAATTGTCAGGCATAGTAGCACTCCTTTTTTGTTTAAAATATGCGTGAGAAGACAGGGAGTTCATGAGATAAAATCTTTTAACGACTGTCTGAACAAAGCATTTGTGGTCTTTCAAATACCGACAAGGTAATGAAATATTTAAGTTGAGTTGGAGAACAAACTTATAATTAAGAAGAAAGAAGGTAAAGGCGATATGGGCATTTTTCTATAAAGGGGCAGCACAGTGCCACATAAGGTTGCCGGAAATTAGGATTTTCTTAGGAATTAAACAAGTTGATATTAAGGTTTAGAATGGATTTGTCTGATACAATAAGTAACGGACAGAGAGGCTTTTTACTGTAATTGGTTGAATAAGAAGGCGAAGGGGGTTTTGTTATGAATGAAAGAGACAGGCGAAAAGCTAAGCGCAAGAGGGAAAAAAGGATATTTGCTGCATCTTTATGCGTACTGATTTGCTTAGTGACAGTGGCAGTTATTGCCGGGATTTATATTTCACGGAAGCAGGACGGCGGAAAGATCTTTGATTCTGCGACAGAGAAAACGGAAAACGGCGCCGTTTTTTCTGCAACGGAAAGAACAGAAAATGAAACGGCTTTTACCGGAACGGATAATGGAAAGGCTGAAACAGACAATAGACAAACTGATACAGACAACGGACAGGCTCAAACAGAAAATGGACAGGCCGAAACAGACAACGGACAGAACGAAACAGATTCCGATACAGTGCAGACGAATTCCATTTCAGCAGATATAACGGCAAGGAACGCCATTGTGGTGGAGGCTGATTCCGGTCTTGTGCTGTATCAGAAAGACAGCAAAGCTCAAATTGCGCCCGCAAGCACTGCCAAAATGATTACAGCTTTGACCGCGCTTGACGTTTGCCCGGAAGAGGAAGAAATAACAGTCGGTGCAGAAATTAAGATGATGAACGAGGATTCATCGCGGGCATGGCTTGAGCAGGGGGATATTATGACTGTAAGACAGCTGCTGATCGCTCTTATGCTTCCATCGGGAAATGATGCTGCTTACGCACTTTCCGTTCATACCGGAAGAAAGATTGCCGGGGACAGCAGCCTGGCAGAGGAGCAGGCCGTGGGGGTGTTCATGGATGCAGCAAATAAAAAGGCCAGGGCTCTTGGAGCCAAAAACTCCAATTTTGTAGCGCCGGACGGGTATGATGCCGAGGGGCAGTATACGACAGCTTCTGACCTTGCTGTGCTTGCAAAAGCATGCCTGGCGCATTCCTGCATTGCGAAAATTGTGGCAAGCAATATCTCTTATGAAAAATGGGTGAGTGACAGGGAGGTTACTTACTATAATACGAATGCACTTCTTAATCCGGACAGTGCCTATTATTACCCGGAGGCGATCGGTATCAAGACAGGAACCAGTGATCTGGCCGGTGCCAGTCTTGTTTCGGCAGCAGTCATAAACGGGAAAACCTATATCAGCGTGGTCATGGGCGCTGAGACAGATGATTCCAGATTTCAGGACAGTATAACGATTTATGATGCAATTAAGAGCCTGTAATGATATATTTTTGGGAAGGCAATACAGAAAGATTTTCAAATATTATGGCTCGAAATTTGAAAAATAGAAAGAGAGGTATGCATTAGTTATGATAGCAGAAATCGCAGCACGCAGAAGTATACGAAAATATAAGCAAGACGAAGTACCGAAAGATATAGTCAGACAGATCATACAGGCAGCTGCTCTGGCGCCTTCCGGGAAAAACAGGCAGCCATGGAGATTTTTGGTTTACGAGAAAGAGGCAAAGGAAGAGCTCCTTGCCAGGATGGAAAAAGGCATTTTTCGTGAGATGGAAGGAAAGGCTTTGCTTCCGGAGTCTGCTTACGGTTTGCCGGATGCGAAAAATACGCTGCGGATTATGCGGCAGGCGCCGGTTGTTGTGGTGGTGATGAACCCTGGAGGGAGATCTCCGTTTGAACCGCTTACCAATGACGAGCGCATGAAGGAAATTGTAGATTCACTTTCCGCCGGCGCAGCAATTCAAAATATGCTTCTGGAGGCAGAGCATTTGGGGTTCGGAACGCTGTGGATTGCCAATACATGTTTTGCGTACCCGGAATTGATGGAAGTTGTAAAAGAGGAAGGACAGCTGCTTGGCGCGGTTGCGCTTGGCTATGCAGACGAGGCGCCGGGGGCAAGGCCAAGAAAGAAGCTGGAGGATATTATGGAGTACCGCTGCGAAGCATCCTGTACGGACAAAAGTGAGCAGAAATAGTCGGGCGGCTTTTGGGGAAAGTGGATATACTGAAAGCACTGAAGGAGGAAGTGCTATGGATTGGACGGGAACAATAGAACGGGCGCTTAATTACATTGAAACTCATATCACGGAAGAACTGACGGTTGGCAGGATTGCCGGGGAAGTAAATATATCCGCATTTTACTTTCAGAAAGGCTTTTCCATGCTGTGCGGATACGCGGTCAGTGAATATATCCGGATGAGGAGGCTGTCGCTGGCTGGTAGTGAATTGCTTGCATCGGACAGCAAAGTAATTGACCTGGCTCTGAAATATGGTTACGATTCCCCGGACAGCTTTACGAAAGCATTTATCCGGTTCCATGGAAGCACACCAACTGATGTACGGCGTGGCGGTGCGTCGGTGAAATCATTTGCGCCGCTGCATATCAATCTTTCATTAGACGGAGGTACAGTGATGGAGTACAGAATTGAAAACAAACCTGCATTAAAAGTGATGGGCGTATCCAGAATGTTCTCTTATGAGACAGCCAATTCCGATATCCCGAAATACTGGAACGAAGTATATATACGTTCAGAAGAGAAACCGGTCATGGGAACGTACGGGATTTGCTTTGATGAAGAGATGAGCGGAAATCAGTTCCGCTATATGATTGCTGATGACTGGAACGGGACAGAGGCAGACAGGAAGAAACTGGAGGTACACGAAATTCCGGCGCATAAGTGGGCGATTTTTCCATGCCGTGGGGCGATGCCGCTGCCGTTGCAGGAGGTAAACCGCAGAATCTTTGCGGAGTGGCTGCCGGCAAACCGGTATGAGATTGCAGAAGGGTATAATATTGAATATTACAGTGATCCGGCTGAGTTCAAGGGCGGGACACAGGATCCTCAGTATTATGCGGAGGTTTGGATTCCGGTAAAGGAAAAATAGAATACGGAGTAATGAAACGTCTGACAGGGAGGTGAAAGTTCCCTGTCAGACGTTTTTCGGTTGCATTTATGCTCTATGAGATAGAAAAATGCTTTGTAAAAAGGATTTTGAATTTGCAATGAGGTTTTCAATGCCCATAGAATAGAATTTTCTGTGTCGGCAAAAAAGTTTTGCATGAAATGAAAACAGTTGGTGTTTTTGCCAATGATGAGATATACTATGAAGCAGATTAGTGCAGTATTTTGATGCGGTTTATGACGGAGGATAGCAGATGCGGTACCTTTCAGTTGCTGAGATAGCCAAAAAGTGGAATATATCGGAGCGCAGCGTTAGAAATTACTGTGCCCAGGGACGTGTGATCGGTGTTTTTGTGATTAAATATTTGAAAAAAACCGAAATTTAAAAAGGAGGATGAAGGGTATGTTCAGAGAAATGCGCCGTAAGAAACAGGAAATATCGAAAGAGGAATGTGTAACGATTCTGAAATCGGAGAAGCGTGGCGTTCTGGCTGTGGCGGGGGACGAGGGATATCCGTATGCGATTCCGATGAACTTTTTTTATGATGAAGATGAGGGGAAGATTTATTTCCATTGTGCCAGGGAGGGCCATAAAATAGACGCGGTCAGGCGCTGTGAAAAGGTATGCTTTACGGTATGGAATGAAGGTGTTCAGAAAGACGGAGACTGGGCGTATTATGTTACAAGTGTGGTTGTGATGGGCAAAGCAGAGCTTGTGAGCGACCAATCGGCTGCTTTTGCAAAGGTGAGAGAGTTGGCTTTGAAATACTATCCGACCGCAGAGGAAGCAGAAGCGGAGGTGGACAGATCGGCAGGCCGCGTACAGATGATAGCAGTCACGATTGATCACATGACCGGTAAACTTGTGCATGAGAAATAATTTTGACTTACGGAGTGTGAAAGGGTGGGGAACATAGCTATGGCAGCAGATGTTTTATTGAATCTCCCGTTTTGGGAGAGGCTGAATGAAAAGGAAAAGGAGTACACGGCGCGCAATGCGTCTGTTCGTCATTACGAAAAGGACAGTCTTCTTTATGGCAGCGGCGGCGTCTGTCTTGGAATGGCCTGTGTGCTGAAGGGAAAGATACGGGTCAGCCTTCTCTCGGAAGAAGGCCGCGAGATTACGCTGTTTCGTGTGGAAGAAGGAGATTCCTGCGTGCTTTCTGCGTCGTGCGTGATCAGCCAGATTACGTTTGACACGCAGATGACTGTGGAAGAAGACTGCGATTTGCTGATTATCAATTCCGGTGCGTTCGGGCGCCTGACAGAGCAGAATATTTATGTGAAATGTTTTATGTATGAACAGATGACAGAGCGGTTTTCTTCTGTTATGTGGACCATGCAGCAGATTTTGTTTGCGAGGATGGATCAGCGCCTTGCTGGTTTCCTGCTCCAGGAATATGACAGAACAGGAAACGTAAAAGTCCGGATGACCCAGGAGCAGATTGCACTGCAGATCAATTCTGCCAGAGAAGTTGTGGCTCGGATGCTCAAACGGTTTATTGCGGATGGCCTGGTTGAAGTCGGCAGGGGCGTTATTATTTTACGGGATATTGAGAGTCTGAGGAAGATATAAAAAACATATAATGAAAGAAATTGGGAAAAAAAACAGGTAAAATGAGACCTGGTCACGGTTAACGAGTTCCTCTTCTGTTAGAATAAGCACATAAAACAGCAAAAGAAATTTAATCTGGGAGGTGGAGACAGATGAAAATTACATTAAATCCCGATGAAGAGATTGTCCGGGTAGTAAAAGAAGGTTTGAAGGAAACCGGCGGGTACTGTCCGTGCCGTATGGAGCGGAAAGAAGAGTATAAATGTATGTGCGAAGAGTTTAAGGCGCAGATGAAAGACCCTGATTTTGAGGGATATTGCCACTGTATGCTTTACCATGTAAGCCGATAAACATTTATTTGCAGGAATTATATTTTTAATAGAAGAAAAGACAGAGGAGGACATAAAAATGGCTGAACTGAAAATCACAAAAAATAATTTTGAGGCAGAAGTAATCAAATCAGATATCCCGGTATTGCTCGACTTCTGGGCTGCCTGGTGCGGTCCGTGCCGTATGCTGGCGCCTGTAGTGGAGGAGATTGCCGAGGAATATGAAGGCCGTGTAAAGGTTGGCAAGGTAAACGTGGATGAGGAGCCGGAACTGGCAGCTGCATTCCGGGTTGCAAGTATTCCGACGGTTGTTGTTCTGAAGGGCGGCAAGGTGGTTCAGACATCGATTGGTTACAAAACGAAAGCGCAGATTGCCGCAATGTTGGAAAATTGACAATTTATTGGTATGAGACTCCAGTTCACTTGCTTTTGTGAAAAAAGAGGTTTATAATTCAAAGAAGAAAAAACAGGCGGAAGTATTTCGCAAAAGCAGAGAGAGGGAGAGAGATGAAGCAGTATTTAAGATGGAAAAAGTTGTTGTTTGTCCTTATTTTTTGCCTGGCAGGCAGTATCGGGCTTTCGCAGAATATGCTGGTTTCAAAGGCAGCAAATACGATAACCCTGGGAAAATGCCAGAGTGCAGGAACAACAGTGATTTTGGTTCCAGCAGAAATTTCCTGCACGGAGAACGGGACGTATGAGCTCTACCGGGCTACGAAGAATCCGGCGAGCGGAGGCAAGTATACCTTGCTGGACAGCTTTGAAGCGTATGGCGCATCGTGGGGCAATGAAGGCAACGGATGGCACAGGAGCGGACAAAAGAGAGCAGTAGAGGTGTACTCCTTTGAGCAGAGTCCGACCTTTAACGGTTCTGTGGTCTTTCAGGACACAAAGGCAAGACTGGGAAGGACTTATTATTACCAGCTTGTATTCCGGTCATCCGACAATGGAGAGACAGTCAGCTCGAATATGGTATCCGGCAAAACAGCGATTGGGACACCGGAGATTGTGAAATGCTGCAGCGCATCGAACACTTCTGTCAAGGTAGCGTGGACGCGTGTGGATAAAGCGAGCGGCTATATAGTTTACCGGAAAAACGGAAAGAAATGGACCAAGGTTGCGACGATTAAAAAGGGAAGCACGGTTACATGGACAAACAAGAAGCTGAAATCCGGAAAGACGTATGAGTACCGGGTAAGGGCTTACTGCAAGACAGGCGGAAAGACGTATTACAGCAGTTACAGTCCGACCAGCAAAGCTTCACTGAAAAAACTGACGGTAAAAGGCAGCTACAAAAAGGGCAGCGTATACGGCCCGTCACTTTCAACCGGAAAGCTTACGGAAGTGCGCAGAGTTGTGCAGGGGTTCAAAGATAACTATATCCGGAAAGGCATGACTGATTATGAGAAAGTATGGGCTGCGTTCTGCTTCATCCGTGCAAACAGCGGATATGCGCGCCGCGGATGGCAGTACAACGGGGCGAATACAGCCTGGGGAGCCCTGGTTTACGGGGAAGCACAGTGCTCCGGTTTTGCGAGAGGTATGAAGGCACTCTGCGATGCAATTGGCATTGATTGCCGGTATGTGCACGCGGATTCGAAGGCTTCCAACCCAAGCCATCAGTGGAATCAGGTAAAAATCGGAGGGAAATGGTATATCATTGACGCGCAGGGCGGATTTTTCCTTGTCGGAACCGATACATGGCGCAATATGATGAGAATGTCCTGGAGTACAAAAGGACTTCCGAAATGCAGCAAGAAGGACCATTCCAGAGGCGGTTTCACTTACAGCATTACGTAAATTAATATGGCAAATATAGATACAAAACAGCGGACGATGTCAGGAATTGTCCGCTGTTTCGTTTTGCAATTCTTTTTGCAGCGCAGCAGTAATTTTGCCGTACTGTTCCTGCGTGATCAGGATTTTACCTCTCCTGGTGGAAATCAGTCCTTCTGCATACATTGCGTCAAGCTTCCGGTAAAGTGTGCGCAGGCTGATGTTGAGCGTTTGTGCCAGTTCTTCTTTTTTCATGGGAAGAAGATAGGGAAAAGGTTTGCCTTCACAGCATTCGAGCAGCTTTAAAAGGATGTTACATCTGGCATTGTTCAAAATAAGGCCGTCGTTTTGAAGCAGGATCCGGTAAACAAATTTGGAAAGCGCCTGCAGAGAAACCTGTAAAGCATCAATACTGGAATTGAGTTCCTTCAGATAGCGCTGTACCGGGATTTTCAGACAGGTACAGGAAGTAACACAGCGGACTGAGACCTCATGCTGATACAGCGGAAGCGGGTGGACTGCTTCAAAAAGACCGAAAAATTCAACAGGGCCGATGTTTTCAGAGGTCAGGAGCCTGCCATGAATATTGTATTTTTCTGTACAGCAGAGTCCGTCTACAAGAATGCAGATACAGTAAATCGGATTCTGGCAGTGAATCAGCATCGAACCGGCCGCAAACTGTTCAAAGCGCAGGTGTTCCTTTTGAAGAAGCGCTTCAAACTCTGCATCGTATTTATAATTTTCATAAGAATCAGAGACGATTCGCTTTAATATTCTGGAAAAATCTGACGTCATGGAAAATCCTTTCTAAAAACTGCCATTTGTCATTTTTTTGACTGCAAAATCATGTTACCATCTATTGTAGTATAAATCAATAAGAGATTGGTTTCTTTGTATCAGATTGCGTATATAGCGGATTGGAAAACGTTAAAAAGAAGGAGTATCCGGATATGCTGAATATTACAGATATGAAAAAAGATGTTGAGAGTATCATTACAAATACGGCGCTTACGAATGAACAGGCTGCCATGAACCTGTCCGCGGTGCCGTTTAATTATGTGGAATTTTTTGAGACGAGCAGTGAATTCCGGGAGCTTTTGGAGGCTGGGTGTGTGTGCACGATGACAGAAGGGAATGCGACCTACTGTCCCCGTTATACGCTGCCGGATTATGAGAAGCTGATGCGGGACGGGTGCCGTTTCCTCCGGCTGGATCCGCCGAAGACACTGTTTGAGGCCACACAGACGCTCGAAATGTTTTACCGGCATATTCCGTCTGTTACGCACTATCCGGTGTATCTCGGTTCTGTGGACAAAATGCTGGAGCCGTTCATGGATGATCCGCACGCGTATGAGATCCTGAAAAGCTTTCTGATTTTTCTGGACCGGACGATTCCGGATTCGTACTGCCATATGAATCTCGGGCCGGAGGCGACTAAGGCCGGGGAAATGATCGTGGAGATTCAGACAGAGCTGAAAAATGCGATTCCGTCAATTACACTTCTGTATGATCCGGATATCACGCCGGACGATTTTGCGGCGAAATGCGTGACATGCGCGCTTGCATGTGCGAAGCCAAGCTTTGCCAACCACAAAGAGTATCAGAAAATTTACCGCACACCGTACGGGATTGCAAGCTGTTACAATGCACTTCCGGTCGGGGGAGGCTCGTTTACGTTATCGCGTATTGTGCTGAGCCGCCTTGCCGCGCGGGCAAAAGACAGTGAGCATTTTCTGCATGACCTTCTGCCGCATACGGTGCGCGTGCTGTGTGAATACATAGAACAGAAAATCGAATTCCTTGTGGAACGGACCCATTTCTTTACGTCAAATTTCCTGGTGGAGGAAGGTTTTCTGAAGCTTGAGAATTTTACCGGAATGTTTGGCGTTGTGGGGATGAATGAGTGTGTCAATACGCTCATGGAGAAAGAGGGCTGCAGCGACCGCTATGGGTACAGCGAAAAAGCGGACCGTCTGGCACAGGATATCATGGAAAAAATGACGCAGTGTGTCATGGATTTTGAGAGCAAATACTGTGACTGTACGGACCATCATTTTACAATGCACGCACAGGTCGGAATTGATGTGGATTATGACATCAGCCCGGGCGTGAGAATCCGGATTGGGGATGAGCTGCCGCTGTATGAGCATCTGGAGCACTGTGCAAAGATGCAGCCGTATTTTAATTCCGGAGTGGGTGATATCTTTCCGTTTGATGAGACTGCAAAGCGGAACCCGGCAGCCATCGTTGACCTGATCAAAGGTGCGTTTTCAAAAGGAATGCGGTATTTTTCAACGTACTCAGATGATTGTGACGTGATTCGGATCACGGGATATCTTGTGAAAAAATCAGATATTGAAAAGCTGGACAAGGGAATCCGCGTGCAGCAGGCCAATGCCATGTGGGGATACGGGGAAGTAAAGAATGCCCGTATTTACGAAAGGAAGGTACGGAACCTTTGACGTTGAACAGAAACGAAGGCATGCAGCAGCCAGAAACGGCAGAAGGGCCGAAGGTTCTGCGCGCCACAGTCAATAAAATTCTTCATCACAGCGTGGTGGACGGGCCGGGAAACCGGGCAGCCGTATTTTTTCAGGGCTGCAATTTCCACTGTGCGTACTGCCACAACCCGGAGACGATTGCGATGTGCACGTCATGCGGCCATTGTGTGGATATTTGTCCAGCCGGAGCGTTGACGCTTCACGACGGCAGGGTGAGGTGGCTGCAGGAGCTCTGCTGTGAATGCGACCAATGCATTCACGAATGTCCGCATCTGGCTTCGCCTCGGACAAAGGATTACACAGCAGCAGAGATCATGGAGGAAATCAGAAAAGATCTTCCGTTTATCCGGGGCCTTACGGTTTCCGGCGGAGAGTGCTCGTTGCAGAGGGATTTTGTGGCAGAGCTGTTCCGGCTGGCAAAAGCAGAGGGGCTTTCCACCCTAATGGACAGCAATGGTTCTTATGATTATTCACAGGATAGAGAACTGCTGGCAGTCTGTGACGGTGTAATGCTTGATATCAAGGCTTTTGATGAGGAAGAGCATAAAAAGCTGACAGGGCAGAGCCGGGAAATGGTGCTGAAAAATGCTGTTTATCTGGCAGGCTGCGGAAAGCTGGAGGAGATCAGGACCGTTATTGTTCCGGATTATCTGTCCGGTGCAGAGACGGTGGAAAAAGTCGGACAAATGCTGGAACCGTATTTAAAAGAACAGAAGATCCGTTATAAAATCATTGCGTACCGTCCGTTTGGCGTACGTGCTCCATACAAGGAGATGCTTCACAGTCCGTCCGCGGAGGAATTGGAGCGCTGCAAAGAGATTGCAAAAGCATATGGATTTGCCGAGGTGGTTATAATCTGAGGGCAGGAAAGAAGGCCAAAACAGATATAAAGAAAACATGAGAGGTGAGAATATGGTAAAAATGCTGATTGACTGTGACACCGGTGTCGATGATTCGATTGCGCTGTTATTTGCACTGCATCGTAAGGATGTGGAGATTCTCGGGATCTCGACCAGTATCGGAAATGTAACTGCGGCTCAGGCAGCAGACAATACATTGAGGGTTTTGAAACTTGCAGGAAAAGAGGGACAGGTTCCCGTATGTGTCGGAGCCGAGAAGCCGATGGTGGGGACATGCGAGGATTTT
>CAOJHI010000085.1 GCA_948436005.1 uncultured Lachnospiraceae bacterium | reverse complement strand
ATTCTCATTACGTTCTACCACATAGCCAAGCAGCACCTCTGCCAGAACCATCATATTCAGGCAGGAGCTGTTCTCGTGAATATATACTCTGGCCCGATTTTCAATTCCGGTTGTCAGGGAATAATCTGCAATCTGCCCCATAGGACACTTGATCGCATCCGTCAGCGATATGGTAATGAGCCCCCGCTTGCGGGCCAGCTTCATTTCATTGTACGTCTTCTTATCTTCCCCTGACCTTGAAATAAAAATGGCTACGTCATTTTTCTGCCCCATATACAGATTTTCAAAATCAGTCTCCGCGTAACCGCCGCCGCTGCAACGGATTCCCATACGGGTCAGGCGGTAAATAATGTCGCAGGCAATAATCTTGGTATAGCCATTGCCGATCACAAAAACGGTATTACTCTGGTCAATCAGGGCTGCGCATTTTTTCATCAGCTCTGTATCCACATGCTTTGAAATCACTTCTATATTCCGGCCAATGGAAAGCACCCGTTCCCGGGCCGAGTCCGGCTTCAAAGGCCCCTCGCCTTTGCCCGCATTCGCGCTTTTTCCCATATCAAGAGACAGCTGGATTTTCATCTGATAGAAACCGGCATAGCCGATTTTCTTACAGAACCGCACCACCGTCGCATCGCTGACGCCGCTCAGCTCCGCAGTCTCTGAGACATTTGCTTCCAGGGCCTGCATGGGATTTTTTTGTATAAAGTCAGCCACCTTCGCTTCCGCCGTGTGCAGCGAATCGTAGTTGTTCTTAATGTTTTCGAATACCGTGTCGTGAACTGCCATACTGATATTATAATTCATACGCCTCTCCATTTTTAGCAGTATGCTCCCTCATCCATGATCTGACAAAGCAGCTTTTACTGATTGTAAACTTCTGATTTCTTACACCGTAATCTCGATCTGATTTCCTTCTGAATCCAGAATACAACTCTCATAATACCCATCCCCGGTTGTCCGCGGTCCACTGAGTACCTCGTACCCGTCTGCTTTAAGCCTGCCGGTCAGCTCATCCACCCGCTCTTTGCTTCCCACACTGAATGCTACATGGATATATCCTGTCTGCACAGGCTCCTTTTTGTTCTCTGTCGCATCCGGCCGGTTCATAAGCTCCAGTCTTGCACCGTCCGCAAACGTTAAAAAATAAGAACGGAAATCCGTTTTCCGGTTATGATATCCCCCGTTTGCCTGCGCTCCAAAATATTTAATAAAAAAATCCTTTGCGCCTTCCAGGTCTTTCACATACAACGCTACATGCTCGATTCTCATTGTACTCTCCTTTCAAAAGCAAATGTTTCCCATCCTGCGGCATTTCTGATTTCCGTGACTACCCCGGTCCTTTCCCTGCAAGTTAAAATTCCATTCTGCTTACAATGTCATTCCAGGCTTCCTCATCAATCTCTTCATTGCCAAACAGCTTTCTCCTGTCCTGGTCCGTAATTTTCCGCAGGACACGACAGGGATTCCCTGCTGCAATTACCCAGTCCGGAACATCCTTCGTAACCACGCTGCCTGCCCCGATCACAACATTATTTCCAATATGCACCCCCGGGCAAATGACAGCGTTTCCGCCAATCCAGACATTGTCCCCGATTGTTATTTCCTTTCCATATTCATATCCGGAATTGCGGCTGACCGGGTGAACCGGATGCCCTGCCGTATAGATTGCCACATTCGGGGCCAGCTGACAGTTATCTCCAATGCGCACCTTTGCCACATCCAAAATCGTACAATTATAATTCGCAAAAAAGTTTTTCCCGACCTCAATGTTTGTTCCGTAATCACAGTAAAACGGCGGATTAATAAAAGCCCCGTCCGATTTACCCAGCAAATCCCTTACCGCCTCCTCAAGTCCCTGAAAATCAGAACGATCCATAAAATTCAGCCGCTGCAGTTTCTTTCTGCATATCTGCTGTTCTTCCCAGAGAGCGTCGTCCGCAATATAAGCCATCTGCGCATTCATGCGTTCTTTGTTTGTCATTCTATTTGCTCCTTTTCTTTTATACTAAATTTCAGTTGATTCATAAAACCCGCTTTAAAATCTGTCTTTTTTCCATCGTTTTATATTACTATACATCTTAATTATAATACATTTTAAGAAGACATTCATCCTACTTCTTCCGTCAGATTCCTGACCCATTTATATTTTTTATAATGCCAGTATACCACAGGCAGTTTTATAATTTCATCCAGATTCAGAAGAAAATAAACTACCAGAACGGGAGCTCTGCACACAAAGGCCGCAACCCACCCGACCGGAACGATGATCCCCCAAAGTGTCACCGCATCACAGAGCAGGCCAAATCCAGGATCGCCTCCGGCACAAAAAATGCCACTGATTGTCATGCTGTTCACAGATTTACCAACCAGATAATACGAACACATCAACAGCATATATTTTAAATACTCCTGCGCCTGCGCACTGAGCCTGCAAAAAGACAGAATTGCCGGGGAAACTGCCAGAAGAAAAACTCCTGTCAGAATACCGCCTGCTATGGATGCCCTGCAAAGATGCGCACCTTCCCTTTTGGCCCGTTCCATCTCCCCGGCGCCAAGTGCATTGCCCACTACTATGCTCCCTGCACTGCCCAGTCCAAGACAAAAGCAAACCACCAGATTCTTCGCAATATTCGCAATCGAATTCGCCGCCACTGCATCTGTCCCCAAATGCCCCATAATGACAGAATACATCGTAAACCCTCCGCCCCAGATAATCTCATTCGCCATCACAAGAGCCGTATGTTTCCAGAAACGTTTTTCCAGATCAGAAATACGAAGTCTGAAATACGAAATTTGCGGGCGCAGACGTTCTTTTCGAAGAGAATCCAGAACCAGCCAGAGCAAGCCCACCGCATTTGCAAGCACAGTCGCCAGGGCCGCACCTGATATCCCCATGGCTGCTATTTCTCCGGCGCCAAAAATCAAAACAGTATTCAAAACAAGATTCAGCACAACTGTTACGGAACTGATCAGCATACTTTTTCCGGCATGGCTGCTGTTCTTCAGAATGCACAGATAAATCTGCGAAACACCTGACAGAATATACGAGAGCCCGACTGCTTTCAGATATGATTCCCCCAGCCTGATTAACGTTTTATCATTTGTGAAGATCCGCATCAGTGTCCCGGGCGCCCAAAACGTACCCGCATAGAAAACTACTGCAATCAGAAAAGTAGTCCGTATCGTAAATGCCATCACCTTTTCTATGCTTTTCCTGTCCTGTTTTCCCCAAAACTGTGCTGCAAATGTATTGGTGCCTATCGTCAGAGCAGCCATAAAGAGATTAAAAACAAATGTCACCTGTGAAGCAAGCGATACCGCTGACAGAGAATCCTGATTCATCCTTCCGAGCATCAGCGCATCGGAAGCACTGACAAGCGCAAGCATAAACTGCTGAAATGCAATAGGAAGCATAAGCCTCCATAGATTTCTTTTCATTTTACTGTTCTTTCTCCTTTCCTCCATTCCATTTTTCCGTACGGATATCCAGCGTGCCGGCATTGCGCTTGTTTCCTTACTCATGTTATAATGATAGTAGCAAAAGAATCGAAAATCTATCAATATTTGCGCAGAATATTATAATTATTGTGTCAAAAGGAAGAATTCAGAATGATAAACGGAACGTTAAAAAGGAGCAAAACATGCAGAACCTTGAACTGATGCAGGATTTTTCTGAAATTGTACAGTATGAGCGTATTGATATTCCTCTGTATATCAGTACTGCTAATCTGTCGGCTTACCCGGACATGAGCGCGCCCTGCCACTGGCATGAAGACATTGAATGGATTCATATCCGGAAAGGAAAAATGTATTATTATATAAATGGGAAACGGATTATTCTGAATGAAAAAGATTCGCTCATGATAAATGCGCGCCAGATGCATTATGGCTATTCATTTCAAAAGCAGGATTGTCAGTTTTCCTGCATTCTGTTTCATCCTGCTTTGTTTTGCAATAACCAGGCATTGCTGCAAAAATATGTCACACCCGTATTAAAAAACGGTGCCCTCGAGTATCTGCACATTCCTTCTGTGCAGGGTCAGGAAGTATCGCATTTTCTCACGCAGATTGTGGAACTGAACGAAAAGAAGCCAAACGGATATGAACTGGAAATTATCGCTCTCATGCACACACTCTGGAGCAGGCTCTGGCAGCAGAACCAGCTAAGTCCAGGGCAATCCTGCCAGGAAATGCCGGACGATCTCAGACTTCAAAAAGACATGGTGTCTTTCATCTACCGGCATTACCCGGAAAAGATATCACTTGATGAAATTGCGGCCTCCGGAAACGTCAGCCGAAGCAAATGCTGTCGTATCTTCAAACATTATTTACAGCAGTCGCCGGTTGATTTTCTGAACGCCTACCGTCTAAAAATAAGTTGCAACTTATTGGCTGCCACAGACAAAAGCGTTACCGAAATTGCCCTTGCCTGTGGTTTCAACAACCTGAGTTATTTTTCCAAATATTTCTGCCAGCACTACGGATGTACGCCGCGCGCATACCGGAACAGAAAGTATCAGGTTTCCTCATAATGGTATTTCTTCAAAATCTGCCCGAACACCAGACAGATTGCAATACCCAAAATCCCAAGGAGAAACAGCACCATTGCCGCTCCCGAACCTTTTCCGGTTCCAAACAGCCGGTTCAGCATTCCCCCAGGCACTGTTCTTTCCATCAGCGGCTCGCAAATTTTATCCACCAGAAAACCGCCCAGGAAAAATCCGACCGGTATGGTAAAAAACTGAAGCGTATTTCTGCACGAATACACTCTTCCCTGCAGCTCCACCGGAATGGTGGTCCTCAGAATCACATCCATGTTGGCGCTCATGATCGGAACCGGCAGCCAGCCAATCAGCTGTCCCAGACACCAAAGGGCCGGGATTCTGGTAAAGGCCAGCAGAAAATTTTCAAAGCCAAGAGAAACCAGCATTGTAATATAAATAATCCGTATCCGGTTTTTTGGTCTCTTCATCCCTGTCGCCAATACGCTGCCGACCAGCGTTGCGATGCCTGCCATGGAGGTCACGAGGCCAAGCACCATTTCCCCGCCACCCGGCGCTGACAGAATATACGCAGGCAGCACCGCATCAAAGGCTGACGCAACCAGATTCACTCCCGCAAGAAACAAAATCAAAACAAGAATCAGGCCGTTTTCCTTCAAAAAAGAAAGGCCTGTTTTTGCCGATGCAAGCAGAGACTCCGACGCCTCGTTTTCATTTCTGTCCACCTGCGGTACATCTACCAGAAACAGAAGTGCTGCAAAAGCGACCACAAAAGATCCGAGATCCACCGCTATAACCGCGTTCATCCCAAGAAGCGTAAACAGTGCCGTTGCAAATACTGGATTCAGAATCGTAATCAGAGACTGGGAAAACGACCGCATGCCGCTGGTTCTCTGATAATGCTCCTTTGGAACAATCAGAGTCATGGCCACATCTCCGGCAGGCTGCTGTACGGTATTCATCAGGCCGTTAACTGCATTCAGCAGATACAAATGCCACGGCATCAGCAGATTCCCCCTCAGCAGCACAAAAATCAGCACGGTACAGCCTGCCGCAGCCGTATCGCAGGCTAGCATGATTTTTTTCTTGTCCCACCGGTCGCTGAGCGCGCCTGCAAATATACTCATTACGACATAGGGCGCATACGAACAGACCGACAGCAACGCTGTCTGCAGCGCGGAGCCTGTTTTTTCGTACAGCCATAGGGTGAGTGCAAAAGCAGTCATACTGCTTCCGAGCTGAGAGAGCGACTGCGTGCTCCACAGAATCAGAAAGGTTTTCAGTTCTCTGTATGTATTTTTTATATTGCTATTCATTTTACTTTGCTCCTTTATGATTTTTCTTTATCTGTCTCATAAAAAGCAAAGCCTGAGGATGCCCCTGCCTGCAGGGACAGAGATTTCATTCAAACATCCTGAAATCATTTCCTCCATGCAGTATCCTCAAACTCTGCATGGAGCTGCGCCAATCTCTAAAATCATATCGGTTTCACCTCCCGGTTTATGATCGCCTTTTAAAGAATATTGAATAACTGCATTCGGGTAAACATTATTGTTCTGATATTTTCTCAATCAGCCGCTCCAGCTGACTCTCCCCGAATACCTCGATCCCGTTTTCCCGAAGCAGCGCTGCCGTCACACCGTCTCCTTCGGTCAATGTGCCGGAAAAGGTGCCGTCATAAATCTGCCTGCAGCCGCAGGACGGGCTCCTCTCTTTGAGCAATGCCACTCTGCAATGGTACATCTGCGCAATGCGCAGGGTTTCTCGTGCCCCGCGAAAATACTGCTCTGTCACATCCTCCCCTGTCTCATTGATGACCTGCTCCCCTTTTCGCTCTGCCGGGCGCCTCGGCGTAGCCAGACCGCCCAGTTGCTCCGGACAGACCGGAATCAGATGAATCACCTTCTTATCCAGCAAGCGGACAATCTCCTCATTTTTCTTCGGTACCGCGTTGTATCTGCAATTAACGCCAAGCAGGCACGCGCTCACGAGTATATTACACATGGTACTTTCATCTCCTGTTCCTTCCTGTGTTTTACAAACAAGACGTTTTTTTAGGGACATACGACTTCGAATCATCCCCCTGCCTCCGTTTTTCCCTGCTGCAACTGCTGTTTTCCTACATTCAGTATAGCTCTTCCGGTTTTTTATGACAAGGAAATTGTACCATGGCGCATATGGAGAACATTCCGCGTATGCAGAAAAAGGGCTTCGCGTTCTCCTGTACAGAAAGAAAGACATCTGTTAAAATAGAAGTCAGAAAAACAAAAAAGCGGAGGAACTGCCATGAAGGAAAAACTCTACACCATCCCTTTGAATGACGCGGTAGCGGAGCAAGATGAATGCCCGCTCTGTTTTATTGAGCGGAAGCTCGAACGGGACATGCTCGATTTCGTCCTTGGCAGCAGCTCCTCCTACATGGAAAGCGACATCCGCGACCAGACGGACGAGGCCGGATTCTGCCGCGAACATATGAAAAAAATGTTTGACTACGGCAATACGCTCGGTAACGCATTGATTTTAAAAACACATTACAGGAAAATTCAAAAAGAAATGAAAGAAATGTTCGACGGTTTTACGCCCGGCAAAACTTCACTGCTCGGGCGGCTTCGCCGCACGCAGGAGTCTCCGGAGCAGAACGCGGTCGCAACCTGGGTGCAGAAGCGGGACTGCTCCTGCTATATCTGTCAGGGGATTAAGGAAACATTTGACCGCTATCTTGATACCTTTTTTTACCTTTATCGAAATGACGTGGAGTTCCGGTCCAGAATCCAAAGCGGACACGGCTTCTGCCTGCATCACTTCGGTATCCTCTGCGACAGCGCCGACCGTTATCTGAAAGATGCAGAAAAAGCAGAGTTTTATCCTGCCATGTTTTCCCTGATGGAACAGAATTTTGCAAGGATCGAAGAAGAGCTCACCTGGCTTGCCGACAAATTTGACTACTGCAACCGCGACGCGGACTGGAAGAATTCCAGGGATGCGTTGCAGCGCGGCATGCAGAAGCTGCACGGAGGATACCCGTCTGATCCCCCGCACAAGGCGAAGTGAAATGCCCCGCAGCAAGCTGCGGGGTATTCCACCCTCGCGGCAGTCGCCAAATACCCCTGTAAACATGGTCACTTGGCTCGTTGCTCGCGGGAATAAAGTATTATGTTGCCTGCGGCCAGCAACTGCTCTGCGGGCTTACCAGCCCATCTTTCCCAGCCATTCATTTACTGTTTCTTCGCGCTGCTTCTGCGTTCCGGTTCCGGGTTTTTGAAGCAGCAGTTCTCCGCAGATGCGGCCGTCCAGCAGATACAGAATCCGGCTGCACCTGCTGGCAACCTTGCTGTCGTGCGTAACCATCAGAATCGTTGTTCCCTCATGGTTCAGTTTTACAAATGCGTCCATGACCTCCGCGGCAGCGCTTTTGTTCAGTGCCCCCGTCGGCTCGTCGGCAAACAGAATTTCCGGCCGGTTGATCATACTCCTGCAAATGCAGGCCCGCTGAAGCTGGCCGCCGGAGACCTGCGTAATACTGCGTTCTCCAAGCTCTGCAACCGAAAGCTTTTGCATCAGCTCTTCCGCTTCTTTTTGCAGCTCCTTTTTCGATCTGCTGTGCGAGACGCGGTTTTCCTCCAGGGCTGGCAATAAAATATTGTCCAGAATATTCAGATTTCCCATCATATTCATCTGCTGAAATACAAAGCCAATCTGTTGCAGCCGAATCGCCGCTCTCTCATCCTCGGAAAGCCCTGTAATTTCTTTTCCCCCCAGATATACTTTCCCGCCCGTCGGCTGATCCATACCTGCCACCTGGTACAAAAGCGTCGATTTACCGGAGCCGGACGGCCCCATAATAGCTGCCATTTCTCCGGAATCCATTGTAAATGAAATATGATCCAGAATCGGTTCCCTGCACAACTCCTCCACACGCAACAAATTTTTCATAGTCTCTGTTCCTCTCTATACTGTTTTAATCTGTGCTACTCTGATCCGTGCTATTCTTTTCCCATACAGCATTCATATGCCCGGATTCGCCCGATCTTTGCTATACCGACCCGGACAGCCAGGGCAGCTGTCAGCAAAAGCAGGGCAGGATGAAGCAGCAATGCCCGTTCCCATTGGATTAAAAAATGAAAGCTGCCTGCCCCAAGTGACTGCAGTACTGCGCCGCACAGCCTCTCTCCCAGCAGATTTCCTGCCGCAACACCTGCCGCAATTCCTGTTGCAGCGAAAAAGCAGCCCTTTTTCAGATAAGCTCTGCGGATACCGCACGATGAAAAGCCAAGCGCTTTCTGCAGGGAAACCGTATAACGGTTTTGCTCCAACAGCAGCCGCATAAAAAGCGCAGTTACCACAAAGATAATAAGGACAGCCGTACCGGCTGCAACATCTGACGCCAGACGGATCTGACTCAGTGTCTGTCCATACGTTTCTTTCACATAAGCTTCTATTTCCGTCACATCCGCTCCGAGCTGCCGGTAATCTTCCATCCACCTCCATTTGGCTGTCTCCTCACTTCCCGCATCACGCTGCGCCCCCTCCTGCTTCCACGCATCTTCCTTCCATGCAGCATACAGCACGCTCCAGACTGCAGGCGCCTCTTCCCACATGCCGGAAACTGCCTTGGCCGTTTTACCGCCGTTTGTAATATCCGAATAAATCCCGCACACCGTACACGTAATTTCCCTGCCGCTATTTTGCAGCGTAAGTACGTCTCCCACTGTCACTCCAAGCTCTTTGGCACACAAAGCGGACAGCGCCACCTCTGTTTCCTGTCCTGGCGCCCGTCCTTCCTGATAGCTGACCGGAAATACCGTATGGTCTCCCATTTCAACCTTCAGATCACAGACCGTTCCGTCCAAAAGCACAGCCTGACATGCCTTTGTCCGCAAAAGCACACAGCGCTCCGTCTTCGGATCCTCTGCCAGCGCCGCCGCAATCCAAGCTGCCTCTGCATCGCTCTTTCCGTCACCCCTGACATCCATGCGGATTTCTGCATCCCCGATTCCCATATACGTCACAAACCCGGCGGAAGAAAGCGTACTGTACAGGTTTCCCGGAACCAGAATCAGAAACATACAGGCAGCTGTCACAAAACCGATCAGCAGATATTGCCTCCGCCTCTCCCTTTTCTCCTGTACCGGAAACAGGGCTTCCAGTACCGTAAGCCCTTCTGATTTTTTCAGAGTCCGCCGGATAGAGAGCAGAAAAATCCCCTCCACCGCAAACACGGCCGGAAGCGAAAGCATACCGATCCTCCACGTGCCCTGCGGCGCGCCGTACAGCTCCTGCATCTGTACCGCCAGCGGCCGCCAGAGCAGCCAGGCCGTCAAAAGCCCGGCGGCCGCCCCGCACACGGACAGTACGATATATTTTGTAAAATACAGCTGTCTGACCCGCTTTTTCCCGATTCCGAGCGCCCTCAGCATCCCTGTTTCCTGTTTCTCTTTTTCTAATTGTAACCGTAAAATAAATCGGATGCACAGCAGGGAAATCAGCAGTATTACAATACTTACCAGGAAAATCACGGCAATCATCGTTCCGTCGGACAGCGCGTTCATCATACGCATCAACGGCTTTGTGATCGCAGGGCCGTTTGCCGGAAGCCCCTGCGCCGTATAAGAGGCAGCAAACCCGCTGCTTTTTACTCCGTCCTCCAGCAAAAATTCTATCAGATACTCCTCCTGCCCCTGTTCCCGCATTGTTTCATAATCCTCCGGATGGACCAGAAAGCGCTTGGAGGAGGCCATCATCGAATTCATCTGTGCATCCCGGATAAAACCTGCAATCATAAACTCCCTGCTGCCGACCTGCATGACATCTCCCTTTTCGAGTTCATACATGGCGCGGTAACAAACCGGCACATACACTTCTCCGGGCTGTACCTCCGGCAAAGCGCCGTTTAAATCCAGCAGATAATCAAATTTCTGCCCCTGTACGCACAGTCCGTTATCCTGCGTGCTGTCTGCAAGGCTGTGGTTTCCAAGCATGATTCCTGCGTTTTCCAGGTTCAAAAATCCGCTCACCTGCCAGTCCCTGATCTCTGCACGGGCACCGGCGAATTCCTCAAGCGCTTCCGCATCCAGGTCTCCTGTGTGCATCTGCAAAAAGTCCGGCGTCTGCGCCTGTTCCATCAGCGTGTCGATGGAGCGCAGCAAATTTGTGCCAAGCAGTACCGTGAGCGCCATCAGCATGGCTGATACAGCCATAAAAATCGTGGCCGCTGCAGACAGCAGCCTGCTGCGCCTGATATCGTTCCACATCAGTGTCCTTCGTACGCCATATTTTAAAATTCCAGTCATTCCCACTTCTCCCCTGCCTGTTTTCTCACACCTTTTGCTTCTCCAGCGCTCTCACACTTCTGACAGGATACAGCAGCAGCGCAGTCACGCCAAGCAAAACACCGGCTGCCATAATCACCACTGCCGCGCCCCTTCCGACTCCGATCTGAAACCGGTTTGCCAGATGATCTGCCGTCACCCCCGCTCCCCCATAGGCTACCACGTACCCGATCTGGGATAAAAATCCGATCAGCCCCCAGGCTCTTCCCTGAAGCTCATCTGGAATATTCATCCGCACCAGATAATCGAGGCAATTATTTGCAAACGGAAGCATTGCAAAAAACAGAAATCCAAACACACAGATCATGTATGTATTTTCCCGAAGCCCAAAACCAACCATCCCGATTCCTGCCAGAAACAACGAGCCGCAAAGTACCTTTACATAACCGGCCCTGATTCCTTTTATGCCCAGAAAAATACTGGAAACCAGCATCCCGCTTGCGCAGACCGTCTCGCCGACTCCCAGCGTCACGCTGTCCGCAAAATCCAGAATCAAAGGCTCCGCCAGAACCTGAAGCGTGCCCATAAAACAGGTGATCGCCGCTGAAACCGCAATCAGGAGCCGTACACCGCGGTTATCCGTCACTGCTTTCCAGCCCTTCTGTAAACTTTC
>CAOJHI010000084.1 GCA_948436005.1 uncultured Lachnospiraceae bacterium | reverse complement strand
CCCGATTTCATAGCTTTTCTGTACAATTGCCACATCAACAATCCCCTCTTCCAACAGCTCCAGGATCTCATTGGAAAGGTCAAAGGTAATCAAATGCACGTTCTCTTCCAGACCTGTCTGCCTGAGCACCTGCGCATACAAGACAGTCTCTGACTCCATTAAGCCAAAAACAGCCTGTATATCCTCATTTTTCAGGATGAAATCCTCCAGGCTGAAATTCGATACCCGTTCTGAATACCAGGGAATTTCAGGAGATTTTATTGCCACATCCGGCCATTTATCCTTCAATGCCCCGCAGATTCCACAAAACCGTTCAAATACTGCGGTAATTGTTTCATTCTTCTGTATCATGACCGGACCGCTGCTGACCCCATACAGCTCATCGAGTGCCTGTACTGCCAAATACCCCGCCTGTACATTATCCGTTCCTACGTAGGCATCCCTGAATTCCTTTCCTGCATCCGAATCCACCAAAACAACTTTCATGCCCTTCCTCCGGGCCTCCTCCACCACTTCGGTGTCCGGAAGATTCCCGTCAGCAATGATCACATCCACATCTGATAATAAAACCAGCTTCCAGGCATCCTGTGCGCTCCACGTCATTGCATCCTTATCCTGCAGGGAGATATCCAGGTAAAAAAAGGAGAGATTCTGTTCCATACAGCTATCCTCTATTCCATGCAGCATTTCCTGCCAATATGTGGATTTCGCAGAGAGAATCCCTGCAACCCGCGGGGTATGTACTCCCCTGGCCTGTACTGTCAGCGTAAAACTGCAAACAATACTGCAAACCGCTGTCATAAAAATACTTTTTCTGAATCCATTCCTCATTTTTCCAGATCTCCTTTTATTTCCCTGACGGCTTAATTTTTACACGTCCTGAAATTAATTTTATCATATCCCCTGATGAAAGTCCTGAAATTACGGCTCTGTTTTTTTATACTTTTTTCAATTTATTTGTATATTTTATACAAAAACACACAGTTTCTCCTCTGCTTTTATCAGTAATATCTGACATATCTAATTTCATATGGGCAAAATAAAGAAATTGTTATATTGGTTGAAACTATTTATAGTGGACACTGAAATTGCACAAAAAATTTTTTAAAAAAGGAGGATGATACACATGAAAAGAAAGCAGTTTTTAGCACTTTTATTAACGTTATCCATGCCGCTCAGCCTGTCCGGTTATGCAGGCGCCGCGGAAAACAGCGGAGAAGTCACCTTCCGCCATATCCCTTATGGCATCCAGCAGGTCTACTCTATTGAGGTTGTAGACCCAGTCACTGCAGTGCGGAATCCTACGACTCCCCTCTCTGGTGAGGAAACTGCCATTTATGTTTCTGCCAAAGTGGATTCAGAAGATTTTATGATCCGCAATGTAACGCTCGAATGGACCGTAAATGGTGAAAAGCAGGAGCCTATCAAAATGGGGCTTGTAGAGGACGTATTCAGCCTGCCCTTTGCCATCCCGGGATTTACCGCTGATAAGGCGGACCAGGTAGATCTGAGTAAAGTAGACCGTGAAATCTATTCCTGCAATCTCCCGGCTCTTGAAAAGGATGATGTGGTTACTTATCATTTCCAGGTTGGCGATACAGTCAGTGAGGATTATGAGGTAACTGTTATGGCACATGAGAACTATACACAGATGAAACGTAATCCGGAAAAGCCCGGTCTTGTATTAGAAGCAGAGGACGGTTTCCAGGTACAAATGGTATTTGGAGAAACAGGCGGCATTCACTTGAATACCGGCTTCGGTGAACTGATACCGGACGAGCAGACTCCTGAGATCACCGAGCATGAGGACGGCCTTACTGCCAAAACTGCCAACTGCCGTGTGGAAGTAAACTACAATCCGTTTAGCATCCGTTTTTACAATGAAAATGATGAGTATGTTACAGCAATCAACGGAATTAAGGCAATTTCAGACTCTGCCGGTAATGTCGAACAGATTCAGTATGACCTCGACAGCTGCGAGGATGATCAGTATATGGGCTTTGGTATGCAGTTTGCTGATCTGGATCAGCGCGGAAATACAGTCCATATTCAGACCATAAACTGGTATCTGGAGCAGTACAAGAGCGGTGCCACCTATGCGCCGGTTCCTTATTATACAGTTCCGGGAAAATACGGCCTCTACATTGATGAATCTGATCAGATTTCCTTCCAGATGGCATCTGAAAACGAAGATATCCAGATCATTGACCGGGTTTCTTCAAGAAAAGAGAATCAGACTGATCTCCATATTTTCCTTGGAGACAATGAGAAAATTGCAGCGGAATATGCGGATGCAAATGGTCATGCCGCCATGCCGCCCAAATGGTCGTTTGGTACCTGGCTGTGCGCAAATGAATGGTATACTACTGCAGAGATTGAAGATGTCATGAACAAAGCTGAGGAATATGATGTAAAATATAATGCCATTATTACAGAAGGATGGAAAAATAACTTCTATCTCTTCAATGACGCGACTTATATACCTCAGTCTGGAGACTATTGTTTCAGCGTCTCTGATTTCATCTGGGGAGATCGCTGGACTGATCCAGTGGCTCTGGTAGAAAAAATGAAGGAAAAAGACGCTCACTTTATTCTCTGGATGATTCCTTCGATCACAGAGCCCCGCCTGGACGAAAACGGAAATTCCAGAAATCCGCAGATGACGGCAGACATTGAATACCTGATTGAAAACAACATGGTAATTATGAATGAGGACGGTACTCCTTACCGTCAGCCAAATGACTGGTTTACCAATAATATGATTCTGGACTTCACCAACCCGATGACAAAAGAATGGCTGAAAGGAAAAATGAACTATCTGTTTACTGAGGTCGGAATCAGTGGATTTAAAACAGACGGCGGAGAATTCCTCTGGGGACGTGACGCTGTTGCTTTTGACGGACGCCGCGGAGATGAGCTCAGAAATGATTACCCGGATCTGTATGCCCAGGTACTCTATGACATTGCCAATGAACTGACAGATGGAGATGCGGTTATGTTCAGCCGTGCCGCAGGCCGCCATATGAACCAGCATCCATGGATGTGGATGGGCGATCAGAATCCGACCTGGGAAGAATTCCGGGCTGTACTGAATGCACAGATGAATCTGGCCCTTTCCAATGTTCCTTTCAATACCCCGGATATGGCCGGATTCGGAGGAGACCTCCCGGGATATGAATACAAAGAACTGTATCTGAGAGCCCTTGCGCAGACAGCTTTCTCTCCGGCTATCCAGCTTCACTCTGAAGGCCGGAACTATAATAACCCGAACCTGAGCCGCACCAGAATGCCGTGGAATCTGGCAGAACGTTATCACGATGACAGCATTATTGAGATCTTTAATGTGTTTAATGATATCCATTATGAACTTCAGGATTATATCCTGGAACATGCAAAAAAGGCAGCTGAAACCGGATATCCGATGGTACGCTCCCTGGCTTATGAATATCCGGATGATCCGGAAGCAAGAAACGCAGAAACACAGTACATGTTTGGCGATAAGTATCTCGTATGCCCGGTAACGGAACAGGGCGCAACTACCTGGGATGTTTATCTTCCGGAAGGAAACTGGCAGCATTATTTTACCGGAGAAACATATGCAGGCGGCCAGTGGTATACCGTGGACGCACCTTTAGACCAGATTCCTGTTTTTGAAGCATTATAAACAGAATCTGCTGACTGAAATTATTCAGCCGTCACAATGAAAGTGGCGGCTGTTTTTTGTCTCTCTGAATCCGGTACAGCCGCTTCTGAAACGAAAACACTTTTTTTCGGGCCAAAACCATGATAAAATGTGCAGAGGAAAGCCTTTATGGAAAGCAACATGATGGGGAATTCCTTACTGGCTATACGAGAGATTAACCATAAATAGATTGTATTAGAAAGAAGGAAGTATGTTATGATTCGTTTCAACAATGACTACAACCACGGCGCCCACCCTGCCATTCTGGCGGCGCTCACCGCTGAAAATAATAACAGCTTCGGCGGCTACGGACTGGACTGCTGGTGTGAACGCGCTGCGCAGGAAATCAAAAAATATCTGGATTGCCCACACGCTGATATCCATTTTCTTATCGGAGGAACGCAGGTGAATTATACGGTAATTGCTGCCCTGCTTCGTCCCTGGCAGAGTGTGATCTGTGCCGATACGGGACATATTCATGTCCATGAAACCGGCGCAGTGGAAAATGCCGGCCATAAAATCCAGGCACTTCCTGCTGCAAACGGAAAAATTACAGCACAGCAGATTGACGCAGAAGCCGGTCTTTTTGCATCCAGTGAGATTAAAGAGCATATTACACAGCCCAAAATGGTCTATCTTTCCTTTCCGACCGAATATGGCACCATCTACAGCCTTCAGGAGCTGACAGACATCCGCTCCGTATGCGACAAATACGGCCTGCTTTTGTTTGTGGACGGCGCGCGCCTCGGTTACGGACTCGGGGCTGACGGCTGCGACGTTACGCTGGCCGACCTTGCCCGCCTGTGCGACGTTTTTTACTGCGGAGGAACCAAATGCGGCGCGCTCTTCGGGGAGGCTGTTGTCTTTACTTGCCCGGAACTTGCAGATGGCTTCCGCAGCTCCATGAAGCAAAACGGCGCCATGCTCGCCAAGGGCTGGCTGCTGGGATTGCAGTTCTATACTCTGTTCAAGGATGGATTGTACTTTGAAATGACCAAAAAAGCAGTCGGGCAGGCCATGCAAATCCGGCAGGCATTTGCCGAAAAAGGCATTCCTGCTTACATCGAAAGCCCGACAAACCAGCAGTTTGTCATCCTGGAAGACAGTATGATGAAAACGCTGGCACAAAAATACATTTTTGAATTTGAACTGAAAATTGATGATACACACAGCTGCGTCCGGTTCTGCACGAGCTGGAGCACCACGCAGGAAGAGATTGACGCCCTTGTGGCAGATATCCACGCATTATAACAATCTTCGGAGGATAATTATACTATGATTTCTACCATTTTATTTGACCTTGACGGTACTTTGCTTCCTATGGATCAGGATGTTTTTGTCCGATCCTATTTTAAAGAGCTTGCAAAAAAGCTGCTGCCTTTTGGTTATGAGCCGGAAAAGCTCATTCAGACCATCTGGGCCGGCACGGAAGTTATGGTCAGAAATGACGGAACGTGTACCAATGAAGAGCGGTTCTGGGATTTCTTCTGCGAGGTTTACGGAGACGATGCAAGGGCTGCGCATCCGGTATTTGAGGAGTTCTACCGCACAGAATTTCAAAAGGCTGCAGCAGTCTGCGGTCTGCACAAGGGAGCGCGGAACCTGATCAATGACCTGAAAGCGCACGGCTTCCGGCTCGTACTTGCCACCAACCCACTGTTCCCGGCAATCGCTACAGAGAGCCGTATCCGCTGGGCCGGGCTTGAGCCGTCTGATTTTGAGCTGTACACCACGTATGAAACCTCACATTACTGCAAGCCAAATCCTTATTACTATACCGAAATTCTGCAAAAACTCGGCTGTAAGGCAGATGAATGTCTGATGGTCGGAAACGACATTGACGAAGATATGATAGCGGAAACACTTGGCATGCAGGTATTTTTGCTGACAGACTGCCTGATAAACAAAAAAAATGCGGATATCGCAAGATACCCGCAGGGAAATTTTTCAGATCTTCAGAATTATCTTCTGGGTCTGTAATTACTGTAAGATGCACAGCCTTGGGAAGCTGCATAAACGTGGGTGCGACTTAAGCAAGCTGCCTCTGCGATATGCGGCGGCCTCCGGTCTGTTCCTGATATAAATTACTCAATCTTCTCCAGCCGCACCAACCAGGGATCTCTCAGCGCCCCGAGATATTCAATACGCATACGATCACCTTTTTTATAGTTATCCGGTTCCGGCATACGTCTGTCCATGAATGAAACCCATTCTGAACCTATATAAAAAAATAAATAATCATCACTATTCTCATCGTAAATTCCTTCTATTGAATGTACTTCGCCCGCCAATTCTTCGCGGGAAGACTGCCGCTTCAAAATCCGAATCATAGGCGCTCCGTACAAATCACCCAAATAGTGCAGACGAACCAAATCACCCGGACCGTCACTTCCCATGTGGCTCCACTCACAAGAATCAAAACTTAATTGTTCCCCATCTTCGGTTTGAATCACAACTGTCTCATATAATCCCGTTTCATTTTGGGTTCTTGAAAGAATAGTTCCGGCAAGATATCCTCCCTGTCTCTTCAATTCCAAAAATTCATGAACCTCTATTGGCTTTCCACCCGGCTGTCTTTTTTCACCTGACTGTTCTTTCTTTTCCTCTCCTTGAAGCCTTGCCCGTTTCCATATCCACTGAGCTGCCATCTGTCTCCATTCATTCCAAACTTCCTCATTTTCCATATAGCCTTCTTTGCTTTCTACATATCCTTCTCCGTCTTCAGCAAAACGCAGATAATACAATCCATGATTTCCAATTCCTAAAACTTCATGGTGACTCGAATTCTCCGGATATTCTCCATTAAAATTGCACCACAGCGAAAACAGAACGCCTCTTGTTTTTTCTTCACCTGTTCCGTATTTCTCCCATGCATTCCGCGAAGCGCTGTGGAAAAAATCAATATGGTCCTCGAACCGTTCTATCCCATACTTCCCTTCCCATTCTGCCGGAAGCATCAGCTCCACATCTTCAAAGTCATACACCGTATAATTTCCCTTTTCACGATGCGTTTTTTCATAATTCCAGATCGGATACTTTCCTTTTCCCGGCAGCCCTGACACCAGACAGATACAGGCCACAGAAATTGTAAGTACAAACAACACACCAACAATGGTTCCCACAATACGCTTCATCTGATTGCCTCCTTTTCTATAGCATAGCGGAATATCACATAAGAGGCAATATTAAATTTTCTATTCATTCACCGGCATATACTGATTCAGGTATTCATCAATGGCTTCCATCCATTGCTTTTGTATCGCACTGTCATTCTGTAATCCGTGACCAGAATGGGGCAGTTCAAAATACTTATGATCCACACCGTTTTCTTCCAGTGCTGCTTTCAGACGGAGAGAAGCTTTAAACGGCTGAATACGGTCATGTGTACCGTATGCAACAACGGTTGGAGCTGAATTTGGCGTAACCCAGTCCGCAGCCGAGATCGGTTTCATTTTTTCAATGTAAGCGCCGCTCTTTATTTCATCCGCCATAACTCTTTCTCCAAGCATAGCGCTGAATAAATCTGCTGCTGCCTGATCGCTTTGTTCGGTATTTTGATCAAGACCGTAATTATCCCAGTCCTCTTTGTAGAAACAGGATGGACCGACTGCTCCAAAAGTAAAAACAACCGGAACCGGGGATTCGTCTGCATCACGATAAGCGTAGATCATAGCCAGTGCATGGCCTGCAGAGCCGCCGGCCATTGCCAGCTTATCAATATGGTAGCCTTCCTGCTCTGCAGCCTCAATCACGGTTGGAATCGCTTCTTTAATTTCATTTGACTGTGTGAGAACGCTGGCGTTGTTCGTTTCCGTGCGCAGCGTATAATTAATGCCGCAGGCTACATAGCCCTTACTGCACAGCCATGAAAGCATCTCTCTGTCACCGATTTTGTCTCCGGATGTAAAGCCGCCTGCATGAAGATACACAACAAGTCCGTAATTTTCTTTCGTATGATCTTTTGGGAGATAGAGATCAAACTTGTTCGCTTCTCCTTCTCCATAGGGCAGATCAATCTTCAGAGTTCCCAGTGCATCACTCCACTCAACACTGTAATCCTCAGACCATGACGGTTTTATAACAAACTTTGAAGCTACTCCGAGCCCAAAAGAAACAAGAAACACGATGATACAAATAAATAGAAACATTCCTCTGCCTCTCCTTTTTTCAGTCCTCATAGAAAGTTGCCTCCGAACATTGTTCCTCCGAGCAAAAGATTCATAATACCACGGACTGCCAATCGTCCTAAGATAAAAGCAAGTATGGCAATTACGAGCAGAATCATGAGCTGTTTTTGTGTAAGTCCCATTTTTTTATTCCTTTCTGTCATTTAGAATTGACGCTTTGTTTTTAGCATGCTATCATATTGGTGAAACAATTGTCTCGTTGATATAATTGTATCATCGAGATTTTTCAGTGTCAACAGGAGGAAAAAAATGAGACAAACCCCCAAAAATGTATCACCGATGAGCAATGAGGGGCGGAACGCCTATGTGATAGAGCATATCACGGATGCGCTTCTGAAACTGCTTCAGGACAAGCCGATCGGGGATATCTCCATCAGTGAATTGTGTAGTCTTGCAGGTATTGGAAGGGCTTCTTTTTACCGGAATTTTGAAAGCAAAGAGGATATTCTCAGAAATTATATCAATACAATATTTCAGGAATGGACCGCTCAGGACAGTCAGAACGACCCTAAATTACTGAATGAATTCCTTTATATTATGTTTGCGCATTTTGAAAAGCACAGAGAGTTCTACGAACTACTCAATAAAAGGAATCTGATCTATCTTTTGAAAGATGTCATCATAGGACTTTGCGGACCGAATCCGGAACATACAAAGATAGAAGCATATGCCAGAGCTTATGTTGCATATGTTCTGTATGGATGGATTGAAGTATGGTTTCAGCGTGGAATGCAGGAAACAGCAGAGGAAATAGCAGATATGTTCAAAAGCCAGGGACTTTAAGTTTGATTGAAAAAATGCGCAGCTCGCGAAGGCAATTGCCATACAGTTCCTGTACGATAATATACGAGAATAAAAGCTTCCGGCAGTGTTCCATATGCCAGAAGCTTTTATTTTCCGTGGTTCAGACAGCAGTGCCTTTGCAGAGTACCGCGCCTGCTGTTTTATACACTCAGTTTTCTCTCCATAATCCATCCGGTCGCAACATACATGACAATAACCATCACGAAGCTCACACCAATAATCATAATATACTGCGCCATCATATCGCCAAGGTCAGGAAGGATATTCAAAACCTTCGATGCAATATAGTCGAGCAAAAGAAAAATCAGAAAGCTCACAATACCGCTGAATTTTTTCCCTGCAAACACTGTTGCGGACAGAACTATCGCAAGATCACCTGATACAACCGTCATCAGCCAGCCTGCCAGAACCGCAAAAAACGGCATCAGTATTTCCCGCGGCGTAACATGAATATCAACCCGAATACTGATCATCAGCTGATCCAAAATATCAAGAAATTCCTTCACCCCACCAATATACAGAATACCGATTGTGGCATCCACTGCAATCAGCGCTGCAAAAAATACTCCAGCCAGGAAGATGGAAATTCCGTTTTCCAGTATCTTTGCTCCCAGCACCTGATAACTGTTTTTGGGCGTCAGGAAAAGCATATAGCTCTGCTTTGTATTCAAATCTCTGTGAAACGAAATGAGGCTGTCAATACCGATATAGAAAATGCCGATCGTCATACACATGATGATACCAATGGCGCCAAATGCCAGAATCTGATCTCCCTTATCTGCTTTTAAAAACACGCCCACCAGGTAAGCAATCTCCGCCACTCCTGTAATGCACAGAAGCACCAGCTTGGAAAACATCGTTTTCCGCAATTCATATTTCATCAGTTTCAGCATAACTCTTCCCCTCCGTGTCCATAGATTTCACGATACTTATCTACAATCGATTTTCCCTGCTGAATGCGGACCTCCTCAGCGCCGCACACCTCCACAAGGTGACTGTTCTTCATAAAAATAGCAGTATCCACAATCTTTTCCAGCTCATCCACAAGATGACTTGATATTACCAGCGCCACATCCGGAGAAACAGCCTCCAGCACACTGTTAATAATCTGATCGCGTGCCAGCAGATCGATCCCGTTAAGCGGCTCATCCAACAGATAAATCTTTGCCTCTCTGGCCATCGTGACCGCAATTTTAAGCTTTGCCATCATACCGGAAGAAAGCGACTTTGCCTTCAAATCCTCGGTCAGCTCCATACGCGCCAGCAAATCCCGGTACCGCTTCATCGAAAAATCCTCAAAAAAGTCCTCATAATATTTTCCGATATCCTTTGCAGTCATCCAGGCATAAAAATATGGCTCTGTAGACATATACGCAATCTCTTTGCGGCTCTCAATGCCAATCGGCTGGCCCTTATAATAAAATGCTCCTGAGTTCGGTTTCACAAGCCCTACTGCCATCTTCATCAATGTCGTTTTCCCGCTGCCGTTCGGACCCAGCATCGCATAAATCCGCCCCGGCTCAATTTTCAAAGATACATGATCCACTGCTGTCTTTCTTCCATAATTTTTCGTAATTTCCCTGCATTCCAGCATACTCTGATTCTCCTCAATTAATCTCTTTCTGTCCTGACTGTTTCCTGTTCCTTACCGTCATCCGGAGCTTTGCCGTATCAGCTCGATCGCCTCTTTTGCCGTAATCCCGAGCTGCCCCATGCCCTCCAGAAAACCGGACACCAGATCCTTTGCCATCTCTGCGCGCATCTGGCTGATTTTATTCTCATCCTCTGTCACAAAAGTACCCATACCTCTCTTTGTGTAACTGACACCTTCCATCTCCAGCTCCCGGTATACACGGCTGACCGTATTCGGATTAATCGCGTATTGAATCGCGGTATCCCTGACAGATGGCAGCTTCTCACCAGGCTTTAATGTGCCGTTCACAATATCCCTCTTGATAAATGACATTACCTGTAAATAAATAGGAAGCGCTGAATGAAATTCCATAGTCCTCCTCTCTTTTTCTGTATCTGTGTACTAGTTGAATAGTACACTATATCTCTATATCTGTCAAGAGCGTTTTTCCATTTTTTATTTACCTTTTATTCTAATCCGATTTCTCTGCCCTGCTCCAGAATACTACATTTTCCGTTCTGGTCCACCTGAAGCCTGTATCCATAAGAATCCTTTTCATCCGCACCGTCATAAGAAATCCACACAACATGATAATCCGGATCATCCTCAAAAGAACTGCTGCTGCACATCCGGATATCCTCGGGCTTAATTTCACAGTCTTCCAATATTTGCTCCATTGCATACTGCTGAGCAGCCAAAATCCGCCCTGACATCTCCTGAAAATCAGCCTCTCTTATGCCATGCCCATTGGCAATCGGAAGCTGCCAGAAAACAATTGCGGCCCAGATCAACGTGTAAATAATCACGCTCCCTGAAGCCGCAGCACCCGGCAGTTTTCCGCTTCGATAACTTCGCACTGCCCAGATTACAAATGCCGTCGTCACTGCCACCCCAAGCATGACACACAGCATCGCCATCTCTTCCATCATTTTGCCCCCTCCTTACAGAAAAACTTTATCTCTACATAATATAAATGAAAATGCTAAAGAAAAATTGCAAAAAAACTTAAATAAATCTTAAAAGCATTTCTTCAGAAGCTCCCAAATACCGCACTTTTTTAATGGTTTTGTGACTAGTATGTGTCCAGCGCGACAAATCTTTACAAATTTAGAGGCACTTTTTTTATTTTATGATCGCCTGGAAACCAGCTGCTTCAAGCTGCTGCATCAGCTTCTCGGCGTTTGCTCGAACATCAAATGCGCCGCACTGCACTTTGTACTGGCCCTCCTCCTTCTTTACGATCGCCTGGAAGCCGGCTGCTCTGATCTGCGCTGCAACGTTGTAAGCGTTGGCCTTGACGTCAAAACTACCGGCCTGAACCTTAATCTGCTTGTTGATCGGCTCCGACGCTGCGATCTTACGGCCAAAATACAGGTGCCCCCAGCGGTTGTCCCTGGCATCCTTGCCAAGGTACTCATATTGCTTCAGTAAATCCGCGCATTTCTGTCTGTCTATGTTTCCGGCGCCGTCAGAGTATTTCGTGAAGCTGCGGAACTGCAAAATCTGTGCATCCGGGAACCGGCGCGCGCCCTGACAGAATACATCATACA
>CAOJHI010000083.1 GCA_948436005.1 uncultured Lachnospiraceae bacterium | reverse complement strand
TCCGATCTGGCTCTTAGTCAGGAGTGTCACAGACTCTGCATGAATGGAAATCTCACCGGTCTTTGTCTTAAACACCTGGCCTTTGATTCCCACAATGTCGCCAATATCCATTTTTTTAAACGCCTTGTACGGCTCCTCGCCAATACTGTCACGCGCCACATAAGACTGGATATTTCCCTTCAAATCCTGAACATTGCAAAAAGAAGCCTTGCCCATCACACGTTTGGACATCATACGGCCTGCAATGGAAACTGTTTTTCCTTCCAAAGCCTCAAAATTATCTATTACATCTGCACTGTGGTTTGTCACATCATATTTTGTAATCTGAAACGGGTCATTACCGCCCGCCTGAAGCTCTGCCAGCTTTTCACGGCGCACCTTCAGCAACTGATTGATATCCTGTTCCTGCACCTGCTGCTTCTTCTGTTCTGCCACTTCTTCCACTCCTTTTTCTATACTCAGCGAATCCTTTCTGAATAAGATCCGTCTTTTCTCTCTTTCGCGTACTGTATCATACTCTATTCCTTCTATGGAAATCTGCAGTGCAGCTCTCCATCAGCTGTACAGCCCACTAGATGGAACGCTGTATCTCCAGCACTTCGTATTCAACAATCCCGGCCTGTGTCTCTACCGATACCTTGTCGCCAACACTTCGCCCGATCAGGGCCCTGCCTACCGGAGACTCATTGGAAATCTTTCCCTGCAGGCTGTTCGCCTCAGAAGATCCTACAATCTTAAATTCCATCTCTTCTTCAAATTCCACATCAAACACTTTGACCGTGCAGCCGACGTTGATCTTTCCGACATCAACCTCGTCCTCCACTACTACTTCGGCATTTTTCAGAATCTTTTCAATCTCTTCAATCCGGGCCTCGATATCACGCTGCTCGTCCTTTGCTGCATCATACTCTGCATTCTCCGAAAGGTCACCCTGCTCTCTGGCCTCTTTAATCTTGCCTGCCACTTCTTTTCTTTTATTGACCTTCAGATCATGGAGCTCGTCCTCCAGCTTTTTCAGACCCGCATAGGTCAGAAGTTTCTTCTTTTCTTCCATTACCAATCTACACCCTTCCTTGACATTTTTTTATCATCTATTGTATGCCAACAATCACACAATTATAGCCGATTCCCTTCTGTTTGTCAAGATTACACAAACAGCATTTTCCAGGGCAGAAACCGGCGTTTTTAAGGGATTTCCCCACCTTTGGCAAACCCGTCGGCAAGCCTTTCAAGTTCTTCATATGTCTCCACCAGATTAATCTTTGCGCGCAGCTTCGCTGCCCCGGGACAGCCTGTTGTATACCAGGAGAAATGCTTGCGCATCTCCCGGATTCCGACATACTCGCCCTTATATGCGATCTGCATCTGCGCATGGCGCAGCATAAGCTCTGCAATCTGTGCTCTCGAAGGACGCCCGGCAGTCTCGCCTGTTTCAAGGTACTGCTCTATTTCCCGGAAAATCCAGGGATTTCCCCTGGCCGCGCGTCCTACCATGACTGCATCACAGCCGGTCTCTTCCAGCATTTTTTTCGCCTTGCGCCCGGAATCCACATCCCCGTTTCCAATTACAGGAATGTGCACTGCTTCTTTCACCTGGCGGATGATATCCCAGTCAGCTTCCCCGGAATAATACTGCTCCCTTGTCCTGGCATGAACTGCAATCGCAGCTGCTCCCGAGGCTTCGGCAATCCTTGCGATTTCCACTGCGTTGACGCTCTCTTCTGTAAAACCTTTTCTTATTTTTACTGTCAAAGGCTTCCTGATCGCGCGTGCGGTTTTGCTGATAATCTGCTCCACCAATGCTGGATTTTTCATCAAAGCAGAACCCTCCCCGTTTCCCGCTACCTTGGGGACAGGACATCCCATATTCAAATCCAGGATATCAAACGGGCGCTCCTCAATATACGCCGCCATCTCGCTGATAATATCCGGATCTGAACCAAAAAGCTGAAGCGACACCGGATGCTCGTCCGGAGAAATTTCAAGCAGCGCTTCCGTATTTTTATTATGAAAAGAAATCGCTTTTGCACTCACCATTTCCGTACAGACCATGCCTGCACCGTTTTCTTTGCAGAGCAAACGAAAAGGCAGGTCAGTTACCCCTGCCATCGGCGCCAGTATGATACGATTTCTCAGATTTACATTTCCTATCTTCATCGTGAACTACTCAATCCTCTGTTAAAACCCTACACATGAACTTCTCTTGCCCCGTCGATTACAACCTGATAGTACAGCTCAAGAGAACGCATCAGTCCTTCTTTTTTACGCTGCAGCTCTTTCACCTTCAGGGCAGCTCCGATCTCATCGTAGGTATAGTCACCCTCTGCCGCCTCTGTTTTAAACTGCAGTTTTCCTTCTGAATCATATTCAATCAGAAAAATCCCGCCTACATCGTGTGTAAACAGAACGCACATTATCTTCAGCTCATCCTGAACAGACTGTGGAAGGCTTCGAAACTGCTCACCCAGATAATATTTCTCCTCATAGGCATTTGCTCCGCAAAGCACCATTGAATCTTTTGCCATTGTTCCCCTCCTGATTCCATCATACATATCCGTAAATACCCCTCACAGAGACTTCCCCTGCGTATACGGATGCAATTGTCCCGTCTTCCCGGCGGACCAAAAGCTCCCCTGCACGATTGATTCCTTCTGACACCCCATCGTATTCATTACCGGGTTCGAGAACGCGGACCTTACCTCCGATTCCAACCAGGAGGCTGTTATATTCCTCTTTCAGAGCTGAAAAATCCTGCGTTTCCATAAAACGCTCATAGAACTCTTCAAACCGCTTCATACAGGCTGCAATCAGAACCGCACGGTTCGGCCGGTACCCGATTACACGATGCAGCGAAATTGCTTTCTGATCAATCTCCGGCGGAAATCCTGCCACATTCGTATTGATGCCTGCACCGATTACTACATATTTAATATAATCGATTTCACTGCTCATCTCTGAAAGGATTCCGCAGATCTTTTTTCCATCAATGACCACGTCATTCGGCCATTTAATTTTTGCATCCACTCCACAGTAATCCCTGCATCCGCAGGCGACTGCCATGCCCATAACCAGTGTCAGCATAGAAGCCTTTGCGGGCGGCATCTCCGGACGGACAATCAGGCTCATGGCAACCGCGCTGCCCGGAGCCATCACCCATGTGCGCCCTCTCCGGCCCTTGCCCTGATTCTGCTCTTCTGCCAGCACAAGCGTCCCTGCCGGCGCACCGCTCTCTGCAAGACGGCTTGCTTCATTATTGGTTGAATCAACACTGTGCAGAAAACAGATATTCTTTCCTGCCCACACAGTATCCATCCGGCTTCCGGTTTCCTCCGGCGTAATGATATCCGGCCGGGCCAGAATGCGGTAGCCTTTCCGCGGCACTGACTCAATCTCATAGCCTTCTTCTTTTAACTGATTGATTACTTTCCATACGGCAGTGCGCGAAACCTGAAACAGTTCACACAGCTCCTGCCCGGACACATAGCCTTCCGCATGCGAAAGCGCCCAGAGTATTTTACTTTTCATTGTCAGTCCTTTCTTAAATAAAACAACGCTGTATCTCCAAGGACACAGCCCTGTCTCATCGGATATTAAAATAAACCAGACCGGCCACATAAAAGACAGTCAATAGCCCTGCACCGCTCATCAAAAGCTTTTTCCCCCGGACCACAAAGAGTAATGCAAGCGATACATGTAGCAAAACTCCCAGAATCAGAATAAAATTCAAAAACCAGTGATTCTGCAGGATGTGAAACAGGTACAGTACGCAGAGCATACCTGCAAGCATCACAATTACAGCACAAAATCCCTCTAAAATCCTGATATCCTTTTCTCTTGCTTTTTTCATCGCATTCCCTGCCCTGCGAACCATTTAAATCCCCATCGTTGCAGCAATGACTGCTTTGATTGTATGCATCCGGTTTTCTGCCTCATCAAATACAACAGACTGTTCGGATTCGAATACCTCATCCGTAACTTCCATTGCATCCAGCCCGAACTTTTCGTGAATCTCTTTTCCAATCTTTGTGTCAAGATCATGGAACGCCGGAAGGCAATGCATAAACAGCGCGCTGTCCTTTGCCAGAGACATCACTCTGGCGTTCACCTGATACGGCAGCAGCAGCTTAATCCTCTCTGCCCATACTTCCTCCGGCTCTCCCATGGAAACCCACACATCTGTATAAATTACGTCAGCGTCTTTTGCACCTTCTTCGATACTTTCGGTCAGCGTGATTGTACCGCCGCTCTCTTTTGCATACTCCCGGCACTGTGCAGCCAGGCTTTCCTCCGGAAAATATTCTTTTGCCGTACACGCTGCAAAATGCATACCGAGCTTTGCACAGACAATCATCAGAGAATTGCCCATGTTATAACGTGCATCTCCGAAATATGCCAGCTTCTTTCCCTTCAGTTCTCCGAGATGCTCCTGAATAGTCAGCATATCCGCCAGCATCTGTGTCGGATGGTATTCATTGGTCAGGCCATTCCATACAGGCACGCCTGCATGCTTCGCAAGCTCCTCCACAATATCCTGCCCATAACCGCGGTATTCAATACCATCATACATACGCCCAAGCACGCGCGCCGTATCTTTGATGCTTTCCTTTTTCCCGATCTGGGAACCCTGGGGATCAAGATACGTCACATGCATGCCAAGGTCATGCGCTGCCACCTCAAATGCACAGCGCGTTCTGGTGCTGGTCTTCTCAAAAATAAGCGCTATATTTTTACCTGTCAGATACGGTGTCAGCTCTCCGGCTTTCTTTTTTGCCTTCAGATCAGCTGCCAGGTCAAGCAGATATCTGATCTCCTCTGCGCTGTAGTCCTTCAATGTCAGGAAACTTCTTCCTTTTAAATCCATGTTCCTCTCCTTTGCTTGTCACAGTGTTTCTGTCGTTTTTCACTGTTTATCCTTAACTGTAAAATTTTTTTATCCATTCCTTCTCAGTCTTTCGCGACCTCAACAGCGGCCTTCACCATGCCTGCCACATTCTGCAGCTCTGATGGAATAATAATCTTGGTTGCCCGGCCGTCAGCCACTTTCTCCAGCGTCTCAAAACTTTCGAGCGTCAGTACGGTCTGGTCTGCCTGTGCCTCCCGAATCAGACGGATACCCTCTGCTTTCGCCTGCTGCACCTTCAGGATTGCTTCCGCCTCACCTTCTGCCTCGCGTATCATCTTTTCCTTCGCCGCCTCCGCGCGCAGGATGGCTGCCTGTTTCTCTGCTTCTGCGTCCAGAATAGCGGACTGTTTATTTCCTTCTGCAACCAGAATCGATGATTTCTTTTCTCCTTCTGCTTTCAGAATTGCCTCTCTTCGTTCACGTTCTGCCTTCATCTGTTTTTCCATGGCATCAATAATCTGTGCAGGAGGCAGAATATTCTTCAGCTCCACGCGGTTTACCTTAATTCCCCATGGGTCTGTCGCCACATCCAGCGTAGAGCGCATGGTTGTATTAATCACCTCACGCGAAGTCAGGGTCTGATCAAGCTCCATATCGCCGATAATGTTTCGGAGCGTAGTCGCTGTCAGATTTTCAATTGCCATGATCGGGCTCTCCACGCCGTACGTAAACAGCTTTGGATCCGTAATCTGAAAAAATACGACCGTATCAATCTGCATAGTAACATTATCTTTTGTAATCACCGGCTGCGGATCAAAATCCACGACCTGCTCCTTCAGATTTACCCGCTTTGCCACACGGTCAATAAACGGCATTTTAAAGTGAATGCCTACGTTCCAGGTGGAACGGTATCCCCCGAGACGTTCCAGAATAAATGCCTGTGCCTGCGGTACAATCCTGATACAGCTGGCCAGAACCAGCAGCACAAGTACAACCAGAATCACAACGAGAATTACATTAAATGATAATCCGCCTGCCATTGTTTCATACCTCCTCTACGATCAGCTTTACGCCTTTGATCTCTTTTATTTTGACTGTCTTTCCGTTCTCTATCCTGGCATCCTCGCGCGCAGCACGCGCAGTCCAGTACTGCCCCTTTACTCTTGCCTGCCCGGTACCTGCCAGATTGTCAATCGTTTCTGTCACAACGGCAATTTCGCCGATCAGGCTTTCTGCATTTGTCTTCACATGGCCCCGGTTCATGTAACGGACCGCCGCCGGACGCGTGACAATCAACAGCACCACAGATACTACACAGAACACAACAATCTGCCAGAAAACCTCTGTCCCTGCAATCGCCATCCCAAAAGACACCAGCGCGCCTCCTGCAAACCAGATCGTAGTAAGTCCCAGTGTTACTGCCTCAACAGCCAGCAAAACCACCAGGATCACCAGCCAAACCACCGCCTGTACGTTGATTTCCAATAAAATAAGCCTCCTCTGCTTTTTGAACATCATACTATATTCTGCCGCAAAACACAACCGTTTATCCCGGCTGTCATTTTATTTTACAGACATCCACCCATTTATCGCTGCCTGAGAACTGTTCCAACTCCGCCATCGTCACCTCAATCGCACTGTTGCTGCTTCCTGCTGCCGGAAACACGGTCTCAAACCGTTTCAGGGATTCATCCAAATAGATTTCCACGCCGTCCTTCACACCAAACGGACACACGCCGCCAACCGCATGGCCAATCATCTCTGTCACCTGATCTGCTGACAACATCTTTGCTTTTGTATGGAAAAATGCTTTATACTTCCCATTATCCACCTTCACATCGCCTGCTGCTACCACCAGCACTGCATGGTCATCGACCAGAAAAGATAAGGTTTTTGCAATTCTTGCCGGCTCGCAGCCCGCAGCCTGCGCGGCCAGCTCGACCGTTGCACTTGAAACCGGAAACTCCAGAATCCTCTCCTGTGCTCCCCACTGTTTTAAATACTCTCTTACTACTTCAATTGCCATTTTTTCCTCCTGTCTTTTTACAAGTCTGTCTTATTTTTTGCAGGCACTGCACCCACTGCATCTGCTGCACGGACAGCCTGCGCCTGTTCTATCTCCTGCTTTTTCTTCCAGTATGTTATTTCCCGCATGTTTTTTTCCTGTAACGTTCTCTGTATGCCCACAGCTGCAACAACATCCGCCCTTTTTCTTCAGAATATTCCGCAGCGCAAGTAAAAACCAAATGACTACGGCCGCAACTATTATGTAATCCAGAATCTTCATATACCGCCTCCGTTTCTGTTCAAGGCTCCAGACACTGTTTTATATTTTCTCCATCTGCCACAGTTTATCGAGACAGCAAACTGTAAATACTTCCTGCTTTTCACACAAACAGATGCAATGCCTGATACACGAAAAATGCCGCCATCCACGCTACCATGCACTGCAACAGTGCTACGCCCGCTGCTTTCCATCCGGATGCAAGTTCCCGGCGAATCGCCGCAATCGCTGCCACACACGGTGTATACAGTAAGGTGAACACCAGAAAACTGATTGCTGTCACAGGCGTAAATACTCCGGAAAGTGCTGCTCCCAGATTTTCCATGGACGTCCCAAGCAGAATACTCATCGTACTGACAACTGCTTCTTTGGCTGTAAATCCCGTAATCAGAGCAGTAGATACTCTCCAGTCCTCAAAACCGAGCGGCCTGAACACAGGGGCAATCCATTTGCCGACCAGAGCCAGCAGACTGTCTGCACTGTCCTGCACCACATTCAGTTTCAGGTCAAAGGTCTGCAGGAACCAGATAATTACAGTTGCTGCAAAAATGATCGTAAATGCTTTCTGAATAAAATCCTTCGCTTTATCCCACATCAGAAGCAGCACGCTTTTCGCAGACGGAAAACGGTAGTTGGGAAGCTCCATAACAAATGGAACCGGGTTCCCGCGGTAAACCGTATGCTCCAGAATAATCGCACAGACAATTCCCACAAGCATCCCGAACACATACAGGCCAATCATCACAAGCGGCTGATATTTCTGGAAAAATGCTGCTGCAAACACTGCATAAATCGGAATCTTTGCAGAACAGCTCATAAATGGTGTCAAAAGAATCGTCATCCGCCTGTCACGCTCGGATGACAGCGTTCTGGACGCCATAATAGCCGGAACGGAACAGCCAAACCCAATCAGCATTGGCACAAAACTTCTTCCTGACAATCCAATCTTACGCAGCAGCTTATCCATAACAAACGCAACCCTTGCCATATATCCCGTATCTTCCAAAATGGAAAGGAAGAAAAACAGAACCACGATCAGAGGCAGAAAACTGAGCACACTTCCAACACCCGCAAAAATACCATCAATCACAAGGCTTTCCACCACCGGATTGATGCCGTATGCCTCCAGTCCCGCTGCTGCTGCCTGCGCGGCCAGATCAATACCAGAAGCCATCAAATCACTTAAAAAGGAGCCCACCACACCGAAGGTCAGCCAGAAAATCGTGAGCATAATCAGCAAAAACAGCGGAAGCGCCAGGTATTTATTCGTCAGTACACTGTCGATTTTCAGACTCCGGATATGCTCTTTGCTCTCATGGCATTTTACAACCGACTGCTCGCAGACCTTTTCAATAAAAGTATAACGCATCTCAGCCAGAGCCGCATTGCGGTCAAGTCCGCGCTCGTGCTCCATCTCCACAATACTGTGTTCCATGAGCTCCAGCTCATTCTGGTTCAGGCCAAGACGCTCTATGATATCAGCATCGCCTTCAATCAGCTTGGTTCCCGCAAACCGTGCCGAAATCCCAAGTCTCTGTGCGTGGTCTTCAATCAAATGCGACACAGCATGGATACACCTGTGCACCGGACCCGGATCACAGAAATCCGTTTTTTTCGGGCAGATCTTCTTTTGCGCCACATCCACAATTGTACGTGTCAGTTCGCTGATCCCCTCATTTTTAACCGCACTGATTGGAATCACCGGAATGCCAAGCGCTTCTGACATTTTCCGTATATTAATCGTTCCTCCGTTTCCCCTCACCTCATCCATCATATTCAGCGCGAGCACCATTGGTACGTTCATTTCCATAAGCTGAAGTGTCAGATAAAGGTTCCGTTCAATATTCGTCGCATCCACGATATTCAGAATACCGTCCGGCTTTTCATTCAGGATAAAATCACGTGTTACGATCTCTTCATTTGTATAAGGACGTATCGAGTAAATTCCCGGGAGATCCACCACACTGCAGCCTTTGACATCCCGTAACTGGCCGACCTTCTGATCAACCGTCACCCCTGGAAAATTACCGACATGCTGATTCGAACCGGTCAGCTGATTAAACAGCGTTGTCTTGCCGCAATTCTGATTTCCAACCAAGGCAAGTATCATCCTGCTACCTCCTGTCCTTTTGGCGCAAGCTCTATATTTCGGGCATCCTCAATCCGGATCGTCAATTCATAACCGCGGATATGGATCTCAATCGGATCGCCCATTGGCGCCACCTTGCGAATCATAACCTCTGTTCCGGGTATCAATCCCATATCCAGCAGCCTGCAACGAAGTGCTCCCTCTCCGTTTACTGCACGAATCATTCCTTTTTCCCCAATGGGGAGCTTATCCAGTGTCATATTACCGCCTTCCTTCACTGTCTGCCGGCCTCTGTATTCCTGTTGGAACCACTTGCCGGCCTTCTATCGCTTCATTATTATAGTCCGTGGATATCGTATCATCTTGGTTAGTCACTGTCAACTTACAAGCAATGCCTTCTTAAGAAAACTTTTTGCATTTTTTCCCGGAACTTTTGGCGGATTTTTATTATGATTTTTTCTGAAAGATATTGTATTTTTAAAAGAAAGTATTATAATAAATGTGTTGAAAGGGAAGCATAGCTCAGCCGGGATGAGCGTTCGCCTCACACGCGAAAGGTCAGGAGTTCGAGCCTCCTTGCTTCCATTTTGGGGATATAGCTCAGCTGGGAGAGCGATGCGTTCGCAACGCATAGGTCAGGGGTTCGAGTCCCCCTATCTCCATACCTGAAAAACCGCGTATGTACGGGAATGCCGTATTTACGCGGTTTTTCGTTATTCATGATATCATAAATTTATTTCAGAACTTCCAATGAAGCTCAGTTCCCGCTGTTATTCATTGTGCCATTCACAATCGTTTCCGATTTCAGCGCAGTCACAATCAATAATGGCTTCGCCAGCTTCTGCTCTTGCTCCGAAAACAATCGGAACTTCAATGCGCAGCTTTTGACTTACTGCAAATTTACAAACATCACCTGAGCTGTCCATACAAGCATCGCATCCGGATAAAATAACGGCTTTTCCCAGACACTTTGTTTTGGCATTGCCTACTTCTCCGAAAGCTTTAATCGTCACCGGAACACAAACGGTTACATCCTGATAACCCATTGTCGGACATCCGACCTGTTCAGGTTTACAGTCTGTTGCCATTTCAAAGCTATTTTCCATACAAGCAATCTCCTGATAAATTTAATTTTTAAGAAAACGCAATATAAAAAGTTGATGGCATCTCCGGCATGAAATCCATTTCATCCTTGTCTTATTCAAGCCGGAGAAATACCTCAATATCATTATATTCACCAATGCCTTTTGGGGTTTCTGTACTTTATAAAAAGGTATCGGCTGTTCCCTTAAAATACCCGGAATAATGCTGCCTTTTTCTTTTATAACATGTTTTGCGTCTGAGCATTCATTTAATAATGGGCGAGAACAAACCATAGTCCGGAAACCGTCAAAACTGGAACCCCGACTCCCAGCATCAATGGCCAGTTCACAGAAGACTCTGCTTTTGGTGTACTGCCCGGTTCCCAAACAAAATCTGTTGTTTCCTCATTGACTTCATGTCTTGTGACTTCCATGTCTTGTATTGTCGCAATGCTGTCAATTTGAACAGGCTCCTGCGCGTTCACGCGAAGTTCCTTCCCGGTCTGGGTGATACTGACCGTACCCTTCCCCGTGCCTGCAACTTGGGCAACAACAACCGTCTCACTCCCTTCAAGCATCTGTCCTGCCTGAAAAGTAAAATCATTACCAGTAAACGCAATACCATCTTCCGCTGAAACAGAAACAGCTTCAATCCCGTTTGCTTCTATAAAATAATAGCCATCTCCAGTATTGATGCTGAAATTAACCGCTTCATCCGGTGAGCATTTTATTGAATAATTTTCCGAATTCGGGATCTCCATGCGGTAGTACACCTGACCTTCACTGCCGCCCAAATCGTTCACAATACTTGGCATCCAATTCACAGCCTGTATCTCACCCATAATTTGTCCATCCTCGAAACAGATTCCCTCTGAAGAAGAATCCCAGCCAACCTGTAAAAATGAAAGAGGCAGTATAACGGATATAATTGAGTTCCTGCCGCTTTCGATCAGATCGCTACCAAGTTCCTCTATCTCTTCCTCAGAGACTTTCACCGGCTTATGTTTTGCTATTTTATCAATATCAATTAACTGCAAATTGTGGAAATTCTCCGGACGAATCTCATGTTCCGGCTTAAGCTCATCAATGTCTTTTCCCTGTATTACAAAATCAGAATAATCATCTTTGATGTACATATGGTAATAAACACCATCCGGACTCTCTTCCTTGACAGAATTCATATCATAAAATGTAAGGTCATAAATCCCCAAAGTCGGATAAAAAATAAGCCCTTTTACTACTACAGCGTGTCCGCCCCCGTCATACGTGTAGATCAGCATTTGCTGTTTGTCAGAATTTGTGATCTCATCTACTATGCCTTTAAGATCATCTGGTTTCCAGCGGCCAAACCATCCCGAATGCACAATGCTGTTATAATCCTCGTTCTTCATCAAAAACTGCATCATATAAAGGTAACACAACTCATGATACAATTCATCATTGGTATTAGGCGTCTCCATTCCGAAAAAGGTCATTGCGCCTGCATCAAAATCAGACACCCATAACTTCTCTTCTTTCACAAGACCCATCATAGCTGCAATGCCGTAACAGAGCCCGCCTCTTTCTCTTGACAATTGGCTTTCAATATCTGCAATCGTTCCCCTTTTT
>CAOJHI010000082.1 GCA_948436005.1 uncultured Lachnospiraceae bacterium | reverse complement strand
ATGTCCAAGAAAAATGCACCGGCAGCACCGGCTCAGGCTCCGGCAGCAGTACCGGCAGCACCGGTTGTTGAGGAAGATTATACAGATGACCTTGAGCTGGTTGCTGTTATTACGGCAGCGATTGCAGCATCAGAGAATACATCCAGCGATGGATTTGTAGTTCGTTCTATTAGAAAATCAAATAAAAGAAATTGGCAGAGAGCATAAGTACAGGAGGAAAGATTCATGAAAACTTATACAATTACAGTAAACGGCAATGTATATGATGTAACAGTAGAAGAGGGCGCTGGTTCAGGCGCACCGGCAGCAGCTCCGAAGGCAGCACCGAAAGCGGCTCCGAAGGCAGCTCCGGCAAAGGCAGCAGCTCCGGCAGCAGGCGGCGCAGGCGCAGTAAAAGTAGCAGCTTCCGTACCGGGCAAGGTATTTAAGGTAGAAGCAAGCGTTGGACAGGCTGTAAAGGCTGGCGATCCGATCGTAATTCTGGAAGCTATGAAGATGGAAATCCCGGTTGTTGCTCCGCAGGACGGTACCGTTGCTAGCATCGACGTAACCGTAGGTCAGGCAATTGAGTCAGGAGACGTTCTTGCTACGATGAACTAAACCGCGACTTGTCTGAGAATACGAACTGGGAGGTAATAAAATGTCTTATATTACAAATACGTTGTCCAACCTGCTGGATCAGACAGCGTTCCTGAATCTGACATGGGGCAACTATGTCATGATTGCAGTGGCGTGTGTGTTCCTGTACTTGGCAATTAAGCATGGCTTTGAACCTCTGCTGCTCGTTCCGATTGCATTTGGTATGCTGCTCGTAAATATCTATCCGGATATTATGGCACAGCCGTATGTTGATGCGAACGGCATTGAGCATGCAGGCGGTCTTCTCCATTATTTCTATCTGATGGATGAGTGGAGTATTCTTCCGTCCCTGATTTTCATGGGCGTTGGAGCGATGACAGACTTTGGTCCGCTTATCGCAAACCCGAAGAGCTTCCTGCTCGGTGCGGCAGCGCAGCTCGGTATCTACATGGCATATTTCCTTGCAATTTTCCTTGGTTTCAACGGAAAAGCGGCAGCGGCTATCTCCATCATCGGTGGTGCTGACGGCCCGACTTCAATCTTCCTTGCAGGTAAGCTGGGACAGACAACATTGATGGGACCGATCGCCGTAGCAGCATATTCTTATATGTCCCTCGTGCCGATCATTCAGCCTCCTATTATGAAGGCACTTACAACAGAGGAAGAACGGAAGATCAAGATGGAGCAGCTTCGTCCGGTATCCAAGCTGGAGAAGATTCTGTTCCCGATCATTATTACGATAGTTGTTTGTATGCTTCTTCCGTCTACGGCTCCGCTCGTAGGTATGCTAATGCTTGGTAACCTGTTCCGTGAGAGCGGCGTTGTAAAGCAGCTGACAGAGACAGCATCCAATGCTATGATGTACATCGTTGTTATCCTGCTCGGTACTTCCGTAGGCGCCACGACGAGTGCAGAAGCGTTCCTGAATTTGAACACAATCAAGATCGTCATCCTTGGCCTTGTGGCATTCGCCTTTGGTACGGCAGGCGGCGTCCTGTTTGGAAAGCTTATGTGTAAGATGACCGGAGGTAAGATCAATCCGCTGATCGGTTCCGCAGGCGTATCCGCTGTTCCGATGGCAGCACGTGTATCACAGAAAGTTGGTGCAGAGGCAGATCCGACAAACTTCCTGCTGATGCATGCAATGGGGCCGAACGTGGCCGGTGTTATCGGTACTGCCGTAGCAGCCGGAACATTCATGGCTATATTCGGGGTATAAATGAACAAGGAAAATAAACCAGGAGGAATAAAATGGCTGGAAAAGGAAAAAAACCAATTAAAATTACTGAAACAATCCTTCGTGACGCCCATCAGTCTCTGATTGCTACGAGAATGACAACAGAGCAGATGGTTCCGATTATCGATAAAATGGATAAAGTCGGCTATCACTCAGTAGAGTGCTGGGGTGGAGCGACATTTGATGCATCCCTTCGTTTCCTGAAGGAAGATCCGTGGGACAGACTTCGTAAGTTCCGTGACGGTTTCAAAAATACAAAGCTGCAGATGCTGTTCCGTGGACAGAATATTCTCGGATACCGTCCGTATGCAGATGACGTGGTAGAATACTTTGTACAGAAATCTATCGCAAACGGTATTGACATTATCCGTATTTTTGACTGTCTGAATGACCTGCGTAACCTGCAGACCGCAGTTACTGCAGCAAACAAGGAAAAAGGTCATGCACAGGTAGCGCTTTCCTATACTCTGGGTGACGCTTATACACTTGATTACTGGAAAGAGATTGCAAAGAGAATTGAGGATATGGGAGCAAATTCCATCTGTATCAAGGATATGGCTGGCCTGCTTCTTCCGTATACGGCTACTGAGCTGGTAACAGCACTGAAGGAGACCGTAGATATTCCGATTCAGCTGCATACACATTACACATCGGGTGTTGCTTCCATGACTTACCTGAAGGCAGTAGAAGCCGGCGTTGACGTAATCGATACTGCTATGTCACCGTTTGCACTTGGTACTTCTCAGCCGGCTACAGAGGTTATGGTTGAGACATTTAAGGGTACAAAGTATGACACAGGATTTGACCAGCAGCTTCTTGCAGAGATCGCTGATTACTTCCGTCCGATTCGTGACGAGGCTCTTGACAGCGGCCTGCTGAACCCAAAGAACCTTGGCGTAAATATCAAGACTCTGCTTTACCAGGTACCGGGCGGTATGCTTTCCAACCTGACTTCTCAGCTGAAAGATCTCGGCGCAGAGGACAAATATTACGAAGTGCTCGAAGAGGTACCGCGTGTGCGTAAAGACCTTGGCGAGTGCCCGCTCGTAACACCGTCTTCTCAGATCGTTGGTACACAGGCTGTTATGAACGTCATCCAGGGCGAGCGTTACAAGATGGTTCCGCAGCAGACGAAGGATGTTCTCTCCGGAAAATACGGCGCTACCGTAAAACCATTCAATCCGGAAGTACAGAAGAAGTGCATCGGCAATGCAGAGATCATTACCTGCCGTCCGGCAGATCTGATTCCGGACGAGCTGGATACACTGCGCGGCGAGATGGCTCAGTGGTCCGAGCAGGATGAGGACGTTCTGTCCTACGCACTGTTCCCGCAGGTAGCTACAGACTTCTTCAAATACAGAGAAGCTCAGAAGAAAAAAGTAGATCCGAATATGGCAGACAATGCAAATAAGGCATATCCGGTGTAAGTGAAAGAGATTTGAAAGAAATGTGAAAATAGAAAGACCGCTGTTCTGGTTTTATCAGGACAGCGGTCTTTCATCATATAGAAACTGTCGTCAGGGGAAGAAAGCTTTCTATTTGATTTAAGGTGTTTTGTGCGGTTCCGGGTCTATGTTTGCAGGGAAAATATCAGCCACTTCATTGATCGCGATATAAGCTTTTGGATCATGTGTATGTACCAGTGTTTTCATACGGCTGATCTGAAAGCGGTTGACAACAAAGTAGATCAGAGTTTTTTCGGAATCCGAATAGTATCCTCTGGCACTTAAGGTAGTAATACCGTTTTCAAAGGTATCAGATAGCGCTTTGCAGATTTCCTCCGGTTTTGTTGTGATGATAAATGCAGCCTTTGAACGGTCAAAGCCTTCCACACAGAAATCAATTGTTTTAGAAGCAGCCGCATAAGTAACGATGGAGTACAGGGGAAGAATCCAGCTTCCAAGTACGATTCCGCAGATCACATAGAGAATGACGTTGTAGAGCATGACAAAGCTTCCAAGGCTGAGCCCGAGTTTTTTTGCAAACATAACGCCGATGATGTCAATACCGTCAATGGCTCCGCCAAAACGTACTGTGAGGCCGCTGCCGCATCCGGAAATGATACCGCCGAAAATAGCGCACAGAAAGAGATCCTGTTCAGCGAGCGGTGAGGCGATGGTTACATCTACGGGGAAAATATCAGTGATGAGCCATGCTGTTACGGAATAGACAAAGACTGCATAAAGAGAATAGGCGGTAAAAGAAGCGCCCTGCTTTTTGTAACCGAACAGAAAAATCGGAATATTGAGCAGGAGCAGGATAAGAGAGAGGCTGCACCATGCAGGTGTCTGCTGGGAAACCAGCATGGAAGTACCGGATATACCGCTGTCAAAGAGTTTCACAGGCGCAAGAAACATGGTAACGCCACAGGCATTGATGATTCCCGCCAGGGTCAGGGCAATAAGGTTTAACGGGTTAAGTGTCTGAAGTATGTTTTTTTGTTTTTGTATCACGTTTGTTCCTCCTTGTTGTCTGGTCTGTTCTATTATAATGTAATCTTGGTATGTCTGACAATATGCAAATAGAATAGAATCCTTTGAAAACAAGATCTGAGACAACCACATTGTTTCACATTTAGCAAACGATCTGGGACGGAGCTTTTGCTTCGTCTTTACCTTTTTCCGGCAAATGGACGGTTTAAAAGACAGGCTGGTTGACTGTGGATATAAGATGGTACATAATAGTAGCTGGCTGTGATGAATGAACCAGGATAATAGGTGAAACAAGATAGAATAAAAATAGAACGAAAAATCAGGTACGTATAGAATGACGCAGAACAGAACTGAGGAAGGTGTAGACTGAGATGAAGAAAAAGACGTGTTTTATTGTTGGCGCAGGCAGTTTTGACGGACTGGACCGAAGGCCGGAGCCGGGCGATCTGTTGATAGCGGCGGATGGCGGATATACTTATTTAAAAGAACTGGGAATTGTTCCGGATGTTCTTCTGGGTGATTTTGATTCCCTGAAAAAGGTGCCGGAGCATGAACATTTAGTGCGGCATTCTCCAATCAAGGATGATACGGATATGGCACTGGCCGCAGCATATGCGATGGAGCAGGGGTGCAACCGGATTTTTCTTTACGGGGGGCTGGGGGGGAGGCTGGATCACTCCATTGCAAACCTGCAGCTTCTGATGGGCCTTTCCCGGGCAGGGATGGAAGCGTATCTGATCGGCCAGGGAAATATTCTGACCGCAATCACCCGGGAACGGGCAGTATTTGACGCTTCGGCAAAGGGGATGTTTTCCGTATTTTGCCTGAGCGAACCGGCAGTTGGTGTGTGGGAGCGTGGGTTTAAATATTCGCTGACTGACGCAACGCTTCTCTGTGACATTACGCGGGGAGTCAGCAATGAGTTCACGGGAGAGCCGGCTTATATTGAGGTGCGGGATGGAACGCTTGTGCTTCTGTGGGATATGGAAAACGGGCTTCCGAAAGAACGCAGAAAGATTCCTGCTGATTTGGAAGGAAACGTGTAACTCCATGCAAACTACACATTTGTATGTTATGAAATAGATCATATGCGAATTTGGCATATTTCATCGTGTTAGATACAGCGATGATGGTGTGAAAGGTAACAAAAATGTGGAGGAACGTAAGTTTACGTTGAACTGGACGGAGGAAAATGTGATGTATCGTGTTTTGGTGATGGAAGATGAGGAGGATATTCAGGAAATCCTGAAAAACTATCTGCTGGCAGAGGGATATGACGTAGTGCTGGCGGAAGACGGAGTGGATGGAATCATGAAGTTTCATAAGGACAGGTTTGATCTGGTTCTTCTTGATATTATGATGCCCAAAATTGACGGATTCGGAGCATGTGAGCTCATCCGGCAGGAATCGGATGTGCCTGTGATTATGCTGACCGCGCTGGAAGAGGAGGAGTATCAGATCCGGGGACTTGACCTGAGGGCAGACGATTATATCACAAAGCCTTTTTCGGCTCCGGTACTGATGCGCAAGATTGCAGCCGTGCTGCGCAGGGCGCACCGGGAAGAGGAGGCGCAGCAGATTTTTTATAAGAAAATGCGCATGGACCTTGCAGGATACCGCGTTTACGTACAGGAACCGGAAGCAGGTGCGGAAACGGGGGAGACGCTGTATATCTGGTCAGAAGTTGAGCTTACGCAGAAGGAATTTGAGCTTCTGCATGTGCTTCTGATCAACAGAGGGCTTGTCCTTACGCGACAGAAGCTTTTAAATCTGGTGTGGGGTGAGGACTATTTTGGTGAGGAACGGATTGTGGATACGCATATTAAAAATCTTCGTAAAAAGCTGGGGCAGAATTACATCAGCACAATAAGAGGGGTGGGATACCGCATTGATAAAGAAAATTAGGAACAGCCTGACGCTCCGGATCTGTCTTCTTATGAGTGTATTGCTGCTCCTGGCCAGCGGCGTTACGTATGCAGCAGTAGCGAAATTTCTCCCGGTGTTTTATTCGAACCGTCTGGATGAAAATCTGGATGAGCTGTCCCGTGAACTGACCGAGAATCTGAGCAGCTACCAGTCAATTGAGGAAGCAATGGCAACGCTTCAGCTGTTTACAGCCAGTACGGAGATGCCGGTAGCGGTTTTGGATCAGAATGGAATGCTTGCGTGGCCGCGCCGCAATTTAGTTGCGCTGAACATTGGTTCTATGGTGCAGGAGCAGGATGAGAGCCATGAGACCGAAGTAACAAAAGATGCTGTGGTGGAAGGAACCGTGGGAATTATCACAGAGGAGGAATGTACGGTCTGGGAGGAGGAAAGCGATGTACTGGGATCAGAAGATATAAGGAAAGAGAAAGAAAGAGGTATCGGAGAACGTACTTCTGCTAGAGAAATTGGTGGGGAAGCAGAAGCGGAACGTACGGTTTCAGGGTCGGAAGAAGTCACAGCAGGAGAAATGGAGACAGAACAGGAAATAAAAAACGCGACCGTTGTGACAATGGGAACAGAGGGGACAAGCACATCAGAAAAATGGGATGGCGTGATCACACAGTTTCTGGAAGGCGATGAAATCACTGCGGAATATGAGTGGAGCGCGGATGCCACTTACAGCCTGATATCAGATGCAGAGCTTTCCGGTTTTGCGGGAAAGGACGCGTCAGCAATAAAATCCTATGATTTGAAACTTGGTGATACGGATTATATGATGCTGGTTGCAGGAGATATGCAGTCCGTTAACCAGACCATGGAAATCCTGTATCAGATTTTTCCTTATATTTTCGGATTAGCGGTATTCATGGCATTAGTATTTGCATTGGTGGGCTCGTTTTATCTGACTGCTCCTGTGGTACGGCTGAGCAGGATTTCCAGAAAAATGGCAGCACTTGATTTTTCAGACAAGTACCAGGGGACAAGGAAGGATGAACTCGGGGAGCTGGGGCGGAATTTGAACGAAATGGCGCGTAATCTGTCCGGTACACTGGAAAACCTGAGTCTGGCAAATAAAAAGCTGAAGTCAGATATTGAGCTGGAACGGGAACTGGAACGGAAGCGGATTGCATTTTTTTCCGCGGTTTCGCATGAACTGAAAACACCGATCACAATCCTGAAAGGCCATATCTCAGGAATGCTGCGGGGAATCGGCGCATACCGTGACCGTGACCATTATCTGCTCCGCTCCCAGGAGACGACAGAAAAAATGGAAGAGATGGTGGGAGAGCTTCTGACTGTATCGCGCATGGAGAGCAATACCTTTGTGACACAGATCGTGGATCTTGCAGAGCTTTTGCGTGAACAGATTGCGGAGATGACAGAACTGATTGAAATGCAGGGACTGGCCCTGGCAGTTGATGTGCCGGAGCATCTGTATGCAGAGGTAAATTCCGGTATGATGGAAAAGGTGTTCCGCAATCTTCTGACAAACGCCATCCGTTACACACCGGCAAATGAGGGAAATGAAATCCGTATTTTTTTACAGGACAAGCCAAAGGGGATTGTGTGCCGGACAGAAAATACAGGGGTGCAGATACCGGATGCGTCAATTCCGCATCTGTTTGATGCATTTTACCGCGTAGAGTCATCGCGAAGCCGCAGAACCGGGGGCAGCGGCCTTGGGCTCTATATTGTGCGTATGGCTCTGGAACAGCATGGGGCACGCTGCGGCGTTGAAAATATAGAAGACGGCGTACGGTTTTTCTTTGAAATTCCCAAATCCATAAAAACTACATAAAAATTACAAAAGGACTCCAAAACAGACTGTTATGATCATGGTGTCAAATCAAACAGAGGGCGGCAACACATACTTTTTATTCGGATGCGGCCCGAGAAAGGAGTTCATTATGAAAAGAAAAGCAGTTTTGGCATTATTTGCAATAGGAGCAGCGTGTGCCGCAGTGGCAGGAGGACCGCTTGGAGGCATGGTTCATGCACAGACCTGGGGCTCATCGTGGGAAGGCAAAAATGGAACAATCAACCGTTATGTGACAGAGAGCGGCAGCTTTGAAACGTCCGTGGATGAGTATATTTCTGAAAAAGCGGCAGCTGGAGAGTTCAGCCGTGCAGAGGTTGACGGAACAGAGCTTCAGGTGATGTCAGAGGAGGAGCAGCAGAGACTGGAACAGTGGGGGCGGATTGAGTTGCAGGAATCGCTTGCATACCTGAAAGAATATGGGGTGGCATATGATACAGAACAGGATGCGATTATGTATCGTGGAAAAAAGGTGCGCTGGCTGATTGATGACAGGATGGATCATAGCTGCACGTCATATCAGATGCCGGATGGCGAGATTGATCTGTATACAGAAAGAGATGCCAATTATCGTGTCACAGGTGTCAGGACAGCGACACAGGAGGAATATGACAGAAGGACAAAGCAGGATGAGCTGGCAGAGACGCGTTTGGCAGATGCCGGAGTAACGATCACTTATGTGGGAGAGACAGGGGAGTGCGTACAGGAAGATGCTGTATGCAAGTATCGTTTGACAGATCCGGACGGAACTATTATGTACACATTCCAGATAGCGGATCAAGAGGACAAAGGCGGGTATACATTCCAGGTAAAAGAGAACGGCGACATGTACACATATCATGCGGACCGGGACGCTGTTTTGGATTTTGCGCAGGCAGTGGAAGAGGAAAGCGAGGATATGACAGAGGATGTGCTTTACGGACGTCAGGTGCAGTCAGAGACAGAAGTTATGGGCTATGACAGTGTGATACAGGTGGAGAAAAAAGGTGCAGACCGGGAAGATGAAGTACAGCCACAGACAGAACGCATGATTTCAGTCAGTGCAGAGGCGGAAGAAAGCACTGTGGCAGAAGGAAATGCTTCCGGATGGCTGGAGGATAACCGGCGTAGGGAGGAATACAGGGCAGCAGGAATTGACTGCGATGACAGAAACGGTGCCTGGACATGGAATGGAAAGGCTGTTTACTGGCTTGTCGATGAGGACGGCAGTATGTATCAGAACGGTTCAGCCGCTGAGGATAAAATTTATGTTCTTGTAAAACGGGACACAGACGGAACGATTCTGGAAGCGAAGCAGATAACTGTGGAGGAAGTCATTGCCGCGCATATTTTGGAAAAAGAACAGAAGAAGACAGAGAGATAAGCAATAGAGATAAGCAACAGAGATAAGCAACAGAGATAAGTAAAAAACCGTAATTAAAGAATAAGTAAAAATCGTAATAAAGATAAGTAATACAGAAAGCAATAAGGCAGAACAGGGCCATAATTTCCCTTGACATTTCGCAGTTGCATTGGTTAAGATAAATCTGACAGAATGTTACAGAATGACAGTTTTGAAAATGCAGAACATGGGAAAAAGGTCAGGGGAAATTATGGAAAACAGATTATCAGAAGAAACAGAAAAAAAAGAAGCATATCAGAAGAAATCCTACAAATTGTTTGTAGCCTGGATGGCATTTTTTGTTGTGGTTTTGTACGTATCAGCAGTCAATGAGATCAGTTTCGGGGGCCTTGGAGCGGTGCGCTCAAACTGTATCGTGATCTATGTGACGATGGATCTTTTGATGCTGTTGATTTATATCAGGCAGAGTATTTACTGGATTAACGGCGTAACGTATGAAGAGGCCGCTGCGGCATCGGCTGATGAGCGAAGGCGTTATGCATTCCGGCATCTGAGGATCTTTTTGGCAGCGACTGTGCTGTATATTGGCTACTGCTGCATACCCACTTCGGTATTAGCGCTGGGAGGCATGAAAGATTCTATTGTGGCAGGCGGTATTCTGTGCGCGGCAGCGATTGCAACAATTCCGATTCATTTATGAGCCTTTTATAGTAAAATTTTTGCTTGTCCTTGTGCGTTTTGTGTCATATAATGAGAGAAGGATACAGAAATGCAGGGAGGACCGCAGATGCGTGGCAATCTGGTAGGAAAGAAGATTTCCAAAGCAAAGTTCATATGGCTGTTGGTTTTTCTGCTCTTTTTGGAACTGGCTGTTATTTCCGGCAGAATCGGGATGACTACATTTCTGCCGCTGGATGCAGAGAGACAGACTGCATCCGCTGTCATCACGGGAAGCCGGCTGGGTACCCTCGATGCCGTACTGTCATCGGCTAAAAGGGGGGCAGGAGAAATCCTGCACACAGTGAGACAGGAGCAGAGAATTCGAACCAGAACAGTTTCCAGAGCACACTTATTTTTGTGCGGTTTGTTTTTGCTTTGCCTGTACCATGTGATTCGGCAGATGCTGTATGTTCTGTCGGACAACAGACCCTATCGAAAATCAAAGTACATACTCAGTTATATTTACCGACTGGCTTATCTATAAGCAGGACGCCTTTCTTTCAGAAATAAATTTGCAGGAAGGAGGGGCAGAATGGTCGGCAATATACTGATTGGCGCGGTTATTGTTATTGCATGCGGTCTCACATTCTGGTGCTGGTGGCATGACAATCATAAATAAATAGAAGCAAATAAACGTATTGATGATAAGTCCGGGATATGCCATTATATTCCGGGCTTTGTTTGTTGTGATTTATGCAAAATAACGATTGACACAGGATTTGAATAGTGGTATCTTAAAATTCATAAAAATTCAATAAGATTTATTATTATAAACTATGAGGAGGAACAAAATATGAAAAAATTAGCAGCAGCAGCGCTTGCAGGCGCTATGGTTCTGACTTTTGGGATGACAGCAATGGCAGAAGGTGATGTTCTGGTGATGGCTACGAATGCAGAGTTTCCGCCGTATGAGTACCGTGAGGGCGATGACATTGTAGGAATTGATGCAGAAGTAGCTGGCCTGATCGCAGAGAAGCTTGGCATGGAGCTGCAGATTGAAGATATGGCCTTTGATTCCGTACTGGCAGCAGTTCAGACAGGAAAGGCTGATATTGCTATGGCAGGTATTACAGTGACAGAAGACCGCCAGATGATGGTAAACTTTACAGATACCTATACAAAAGCCACACAGATGATTATCGTTACGGAAGACAGCGAAATTGCGAGCCCGGATGACCTGGAAGGAAAGACAATCGGCGTACAGCTTGGAACGACTGGCGACATTTATGTAGATGATGTAGAGGGGGCTACGGCAGAGCGTTTCAGCAAGGGCTTTGAAGCAGTGCAGGCACTTCTTCAGGGCAAGGTTGATGCAGTCGTGATCGACGGCGAGCCGGCAAAGGTATTTGTTTCACAGAATGAAGGACTGAAGCTTCTGGATGAGCCGTTCACAGAGGAAGAGTATGCAATTGCAATCTCCAAGGACAATGAGGAGCTGCTTGAGAAGGTGAATACAGCACTGAACGAGCTGAAGGAAGAGGGCGAGTTCCAGAAAGTAGTTGACAAATACATTACAAGTGACGACGCTGCAGAGGATGAGACAGAAGCTGCCACAGAGGCAAAATAATTTGCAGCGGCAGAGGCGTGCAGGATTGCAGGAGGAGCCGCAGCACCAAACAGGAAACCTGAATAAGTAAAAGAGAGTGGGAGCGCCCGGGAAAATGCGGGGGCTCCCGTGAAAGGTTATGGATATGTTACAGAATTTACAGGATCGATTTTATCTTAATTTTATTTCAGATAACCGGTGGAAGTATCTGGTAAATGGTTTAAAAACCACGCTGACGGTTACTTTTTTTGCGGTGCTGATCGGTATTCTTCTTGGCTTCTTGGTAGCCGTGATTCGTTCCACCTGTGAAA
>CAOJHI010000081.1 GCA_948436005.1 uncultured Lachnospiraceae bacterium | reverse complement strand
ATCTACACATATGCGCACACTCTTTCCCTACACGACGCTCTTCCGATCTTTCGTCTTGTGGCGGAATACGTACATACCGGTCAGGATACCGATGCTGCCAAACAGGAGAGCAATCGTAAAGAGCGTCCGTTCCGCAACGCGCCATTTTCCACGACGGGCTTTTCTTTTGTCGATCCCCATGATAAAGAAACCGATCAGGTTTATCATGATAATGTAGATAATCAACAGTGTTTTCATAGGTTCCTCCAATAATAAGTGCAAAGTATTTCTATTTTAAATGAAAACATTGAGAATGTCAAATGTTCTTAATAAAAAAACTATTTTTCGACAAAAAATGAGTGACTTTTTATCCTGTACGTAGTGACATTCCTAAATATTTTTTGTATTTGCAAAAATAATATGGAATTAGAAGCAAAATAGTATACAGAAAAAATTTTGATTGACAGATAAAACAAAAGTGCTATAATACCAATTAACAAAAACATAGTAAACAGATAGGAAAAAGGAGGATAAGAGGATGAACATTTATAAGGGAGCGCTTGCGCTGATCGGAAATACTCCGCTTGTAGAAGCAGAGAATCTGGAAAGGGAGCTGGGGCTTGAGGCAAAGCTGCTTCTGAAGCTGGAGTATTTTAATCCGGCCGGAAGTGTAAAGGACCGCGTTGCAAAGTCAATGATTGAGGATGCGGAAAAAAAGGGGATTCTGAAAGCCGGTTCCGTGATCATTGAACCGACTTCCGGCAATACGGGCATCGGTCTGGCGGCGATTGCGGCAGTGAAAGGGTACCGTATCATTCTGACAATGCCGGAAACGATGAGCGTGGAACGGAGAAATATTCTGAAAGCCTACGGTGCAGAAATTGTACTGACTGACGGGACAAAGGGTATGAGCGGCGCGATTGCAAAGGCGGAAGAGCTGGCAAAAGAGATTCCGGACAGCTTCATTCCCGGACAGTTTGTAAATCAGGCAAACCCGGCAGCTCACAGAAATACGACCGGACCGGAAATCTGGGAAGATACGGACGGAACGGTAGACATTTTTATAGCGGGTGTCGGGACAGGCGGCACACTGACCGGTACCGGAGAATTCCTCAAATCAAAAAATCCGGAAGTAAAGATTGTGGCCATGGAACCGGCTTCTTCACCGGTACTCTCAGAAGGAAAAAGCGGCCCGCATAAAATTCAGGGGATCGGGGCGGGATTTGTGCCGGAGGTTCTCAATACGTCTGTTTACGATGAAATTATAACAGTTGAGGACGAAGAAGCTTTTGACGGTGCCAGGCTTCTGGCGAAGCGTGAGGGTATTCTGGTGGGAATCTCTTCCGGGGCTGCGCTGCATGCTGCGATAAAGCTTGCGAAACGTCCTGAAAACAAAGGGAAGACTCTTGTTGTGCTGCTTCCGGATTCCGGGGACCGTTATTATTCCACACCGCTGTTTGTAAACTGACCTGCGTCTGGATGTGAACTTTGCATGAAGTAAAGTATTGCATTTTTGGTACACGGGTGTTATCATAAATTTTAAGTTTTTCTGTTCCCGGAAGGAGCAGTGGACTGCCGCAAAAGCGGACTACAGAAAAAGAAAGAAGGAGAGATTATGAAGAAGAATTTATCAAAAGTACTGGCACTGACACTGGCTGTTTCTGCTGCATTTGCTCCGGCAGCGCTGGCAGGAGCTGAAGAGGACAAGACGATTACGGTTGCAGCATCTCCGACACCGCATGCGGAAATTCTTGCAGAAGCTGCGAAGCTTCTGGAGGAAGAAGGATGGACATTGGAAGTAAAAGAGTTTGACGATTATATTCTTCCGAACGAGGTGGTTGAGAGCGAGGAACTGGATGCAAACTATTTCCAGCATATCCCGTATCTCGACAGCTTTAATGAGGAGAAGGGTACGCATCTTGTAAATGCAGGCGGTATTCATTATGAGCCGTTTGGTATTTATCCGGGCACAAAGTCCGCGCTGGATGAGCTGGAGGACGGCGATGTGATTGCTGTTCCGAACGATACCACAAATGAGGCGAGAGCTCTTCTGCTTTTGCAGGATAATGGCGTGATTACATTAAAAGAGGGCGCAGGGCTGACTGCTACGGTTATGGATATTGAAGACAATCCGAAGAATGTGGAGATTCTCGAGCTTGAGGCAGCTCAGGTGCCGAGAGTGGTGGACGAGGTAGCTTTTGCTGTTATGAACGGAAACTATGCGCTGAATGCAGGATTTTCCGTAGCAAAGGATTCCATCGCTTTCGAGGCTTCTGATTCTGAGGCAGCAAAGACCTATGTGAATGTAATTGCCGTAAAAGAAGGAAATGAAAAGAGTGAAAAGATTCTGGCACTCGTGGATGTTCTGAAATCCGAGGAGATTCAGAAGTTTATCAATGAAACATATGATGGAGCAGTTATTCCGTTTGAAGAGGCTGAATAAGACTTTCATTTAAAGAATTAGGATAAAATGGAATAAAGGAATGGAAACAGAAGGCAGATGCGGGATTATTATCTTGCAACTGCCTTCGTTTTACGGTATACTCAGAAAAGATTGGTGTTTTGGGAGAAAAGAGCACGAAGGAGAAGAATATGGAGCCGATTATTAAAATCGTACATCTGGATAAGTCGTTCCGGCAGCGGGATATGGAGGTCCATGCGCTGAAGGATGTGAATCTTGATATTTATAAAGGTGATATTTACGGTATTATTGGTATGTCCGGGGCAGGTAAGAGTACCCTGGTGCGCTGTCTCAATTTTCTTGAGCGGCCGACAGGCGGAAGCGTGATCGTGGATGGGAAAGATCTGGCATCGCTTTCCGAAAAGCAGCTGCGGGAGGCGCGCAAGGATATTGGTATGATTTTTCAGCATTTCAATCTGCTCATGCAGCGCAGTGTGATTGACAATGTATGTTTTCCTCTGGAAATTGCGGGGATGAAAAAGCGGGAAGCGCGAGAGAAGGCAATGGAATATCTGAAGATTGTGGGACTGGAGGAAAAGGCGAAGGCCTATCCGGCTCAGCTTTCCGGCGGACAGAAGCAGAGGGTGGCGATTGCAAGAGTGCTTGCGTCAGATCCAAAGATCCTGCTCTGTGACGAGGCGACCAGTGCGCTTGACCCGCAGACGACGAAGTCGATTCTTCAGCTTCTGAAGGAGATTAATCAAAAGTACGGTATTACGATCGTGGTGATTACGCATGAAATGGCTGTTGTACAGGAAATCTGCAGCCATGTGGCGATTATCGACCATGGCAATCTTGCAGAGCACGGCACAGTGGAAGAGATTTTCCAGTCACCGAAATCAAAAGAGGCCAAGCGGCTGATTTATCAGGGGTTTGAACGGGTGGCAGAGATGAAAGGGCGGCGCTGCGTGCGTATTGTCTTTTCTGAGAATTCTTCTTTTGAGCCGGTAATCGGAAACATGGTACTGGCATTTAAGACGCCGGTAAATATTCTGTATGCGAATACGCAGGATTTGGACGGAGTTGCGACAGGAGAGATGATTCTGCAGCTTCCGGAGGATAAAGTGCTGGGAGATAAGATGATTGCGTATTTAAAAGGCGCAAAACTGGCAGTGGAGGAGTTGATCGACTATGTTGGATGAAAAGATGATTATGCTTTTGATAGAAGGAATCGGCCAGACGCTGTACATGACTCTGGTACCGACGCTTCTCGGTTATGTGTTTGGAATGCCGCTGGGAATTTTGCTGACTGTGACAGATAAGGACGGGATTCGGCCAAACGCAGTTGTCTATAAGGTGATAGATTTTATCTCCAATATTTTCCGCAGTATTCCGTTTTTGATTCTGCTGATTCTGCTGATTCCGCTGACCAAGATACTGGTGGGAAAAAGCTATGGTTCTAATGCAATGATTGTTTCACTGACCATCGCGGCGGCTCCGTATATTGCCCGGATGGTGGAATCTTCTTTAAAAGAAGTAGACCACGGCGTTATCGAGGCAGCACAGAGCATGGGCGCCAGCAATCTGACCATTGTATTCAAGGTGCTTCTGACCGAGGCCAGGACTTCTCTGATGGTGAACGCCACGATTGTGACAGCAACGATTCTGGGCTATTCAGCGATGGCAGGTACCGTCGGTGCGGACGGCCTGGGTGCGATTGCAGTCCGCTACGGCTACAACCGTTATCAGTTTGATATTATGCTTGTGACCGTTATTTTGCTGGTGCTCCTGGTACAGATTATGCAGGGAATCGGTATGATGCTGTCACGCAGGTTTGACCGGCGCAGGACGTGATGCAGAGTTCCAAAGACGGCACTTTCAAGCCAGAAAAAACAGAGAAAGAACGGAAAAAGAAGGAACAGGAAAAGAAGAAAAGGACTTAAAAGAAGAAAATAAAATAAATCTAAGAAAATAAATTAAAGAAACTAAATCAAAGAAGCCAAATCAAAGAAGCTAAATCAAATAAACTAAATCAAAGAAGTTAAATCTAAAGAAACTAAATTAAAGAAACTAAATCAAAGAGGCTAAATCACAGAAACTAAATCAAGAAACTAAAATTAAGAGACGTAAATAAAAGACCTGACAACAGAACTGCTGTAAAACAGAGACGGCATATGGAAGAAACATATAACAGCCGACTTTGTATTACAGCAGTTTTATTTATGCTTATCGATAATAATGGCGAATGGATGCGTCTCAGAATTCACGCCGTCTGCCGGATTCCGGAATATCCATCTCATTTCGATACTTGGCGATCAGTCTCCTGGAAACGGTGAGGCCTTCCATTGCAAGTATCTCTGCGAGCCGGGCATCGGAGAGCGGATGCTTTTTATCTTCTTTGGCAATGATTTCCCGGATTTTCTGTTGGATACTGTCTTTCTTTTCAAGTGCCTGCACAAAAAAATAGCTAAGCGGGAAAATACCGAACGTACATTGCAGGAATTTGTCCTTTACAGCGCAACGGACAACGGATTCCGGTATCTGAAGATCTGCGGCGGCTTCTGCCAGAGAAAAGGATACAAGGTGGCCCGGTCCGTTCTGGAAAAAGATCTGCTGTTTCTGAACGATCAGCCGGCCGAGTGCAAGAAGCGTCTGGTTTCTCTGTTCGAGACATTCAGACGTTCGGTCAAGCTGCCGTTTCTGGGCAGTCAGATAGGTGGTTACTTCACTGGATTCGCTGTTTTTCATCATGTCGAGATATTCTTCATTTAAGCGAATGGTGGGAAGCAGAGATTCATTTACCAGAATGTCATAATATCCCTGAAATTTGACCACAGCCAGATCAGGACGGATATACTGCATATATCTGCGCTCACCAAAAGCAGCGCCAGGCCTTGGATTCAGGCTGCGGATAACGCGGCCTGCACGCAACACCTCATCAAGCGGTACATGCAGCTTTCTGGCCAGTGTCGGAAGCTGGTTTTTTCCAAACAGTTCCAGATAGTTCTGCGCAATCGCAAGTGCAGTATGGTCTTCCGGATGATTTTTTTTCAGCTGAATGGCAAGACACTCAGGAAGGGAACGGGCGCCGATGCCGTCCGGTTCCAGAGTCTGCAGAATGCGGAGCAGGCTTTCTGCCTCATCGGTGGTCACTCCTGTAGCCTGCGCAACATCCGCAGGCTCCATTTCAAGATAACCGGTCGGTTCCAGATTCAGAATCATGTAGGTCAGTACGCGGCGCTGGAGGGTATCGAGCTTCAGACCGCCAAGCTGGGCCATAAGTGTATCGCTTAACGTTTCACGCATGGAGATATCCAGGTTCCAGGGGTCAAGAGAGTCCTTGCGGTCCTGTCTGGCATAGACCCGGTTCTGGTCATCCGGAGCGTAAACCTTCCGGGTATCAAAGGCCTGGGTGGCCTGGGCGGATTCCAGATCCATCAGAGGATTTTCAAGCGCAAGATTTTGCAGGTGCTGATGAAGCTCCGCCAGGTTCATCTGGAGAATTGCCGTGAATTCAGTCAATTTGGGGGAAGTTGTCTGTTTGAGGTTCGGGTTCATCTGTGTATCCATAATGTATCGCCTGTTGGTCTCCTTTTTTACAGTATTTTTATCACAGTATTATTGTTATATTTATATAAATAGATAGTACTATGAGGAGAAATTATTGTCAATATTTGTTTGGCCGGAGAAATGAACTGAATTCAGGCTTGCCCTTCGCAGCGCTTCTGTGTTAGAATCACGGAGAACAACAAAAGAGTCGGAATTGCAGGGATTGCAAAGCAGACAAGAGCGAGGGAAAGAAGGACGAAAAGATGTTAAATCAGGTGTCGATCTATGCAGAAAATAAAAAAGGAGCCATGCTGGAAATTACGGAGATTCTGAGCAGAGAGGAAATCAATATTCTGGGTTCTGTGACAAATGACAGCCCGGAGTATGGAATTGTCAGAATGGTCGTGTCTGACCCGCGTCGTGCGGTACAGGCCCTGGAAGCGGTCGGATATATGTGTAAGGTAACGGATGTGCTTGGAATTGAGATTCAGGACCGGGTTGGCGAGCTGAGCCGGCTGCTGGCAGCCTTAAATGACAGCAATATTTCTGTTGACTATCTGTACCTGTCCTTTAACCGCGAATCGGGAAGCCCGATTATGGTATTCCATTGCAATGATATCGCAGAGGTCGAAGGGTGTTTGGCTGCCAAGGGATTTTGCAGTCTGTAGTGTGAAAATGTAGGAGAAAAGAGGGAGTCTGGTGGAAGCATATCTGGACAATTCAGCCACAACTCGGTGTACGGAAGCAGTGCGCGAGGTGGTTGTTCGCACGATGATGGAGGATTATGGAAATCCATCTTCCAAACATATGAAAGGCGTGGAGGCAGAGTATTATCTGCGTGAGGCAAGAAAAACGATTGCGAAGACGCTGAAAGTGAATGAAAAAGAAATTTATTTTACTTCCGGTGCCACGGAGTCCAATAACTGGGCGCTGATCGGCGCTGCAATGGCCAATCAGCGGGCAGGGAAGCATCTGATTACGACAGCAGTCGAGCATGCGGCCGTGCTGCTTCCACTTCACTATCTTGAGGAGCAGGGATTTCGGGTGACGTATCTTCCGGTGGATGAGAGAGGGCATATCAGCCTTGAGGATCTGGAAGCGGCGATTGACGACGATACGATTCTTGTGTCAATGATGTATGTAAATAATGAAGTGGGAACGATTGAGCCGGTTGAGGAGGCAGCAAAGCTGGTCAAAAGACGGAATCCTAAGATTTTGTTTCATGTAGATGGCGTACAGGCGTACGGCAAAATGCCAATTTATCCGAAAAAACTGGAAATAGACATGCTCTCGGTCAGTGCACATAAGATACACGGACCGAAGGGAGTCGGCTTTTTGTATGTGAACGAAAAAGTAAAAATCCATCCGCTTTTGCTTGGCGGCGGACAGCAGAAGGGGATGCGTTCCGGTACGGATAATGTACCGGGGGCAGCAGGCATGGCGCAGGCGGCGAAAGAAGCGTATGAACATCTGGAGGAACATACGGCGCATCTGTTGCATCTGAAGGAGAGAATGATGGAAGGCCTTGCAAAGCTTCCTTCCGTGGTGATTCATTCAGAAGAGGGCAGCAAAAGCGCTCCGCATATTGTCAGCGCTGCATTTCCGGGGATACGCAGCGAGGTGCTGCTTCATGCACTGGAGGCACGGGGGATTTACGTTTCCGCAGGCTCTGCCTGTTCGTCTAATAAAAAGCTTCCTGTGAGCGCGGTTCTGAAGGAACTGCATCTGCGGCAGGAGCTGCTGGAATCTACCCTGCGTTTCAGTTTCAGCGCTTATACAACGGAGGAGGAGATCACATACTGCCTTGATATACTGAATGAGCTTTTACCTGTATTGCGGCGGTATGCGCGCCATTAAATAAATAAGGACACAGGAAGAACGAAGAGGGAATAGAACAATGATATTTAAAACAATTTTGATCAAGTACGGGGAGATCGCCATCAAGGGGAAGAACCGTCATCTGTTTGAAGATGCTCTGGTCAGCCGGATTGTCCATGCACTGCGGGATGTGGAAGGTGAATTTCATGTATACAAGGAGCAGGGCAGGATTTATATTGACTGCAATGAAACGTATGATTATGATGAAACCATTCAGGCTTTGCAGTATGTATTTGGTATTGTAGGTATCTGCCCGGTTATGAAAGTGGAGGAGGCAGGGCTTGCACAGCTCGGCGATGATGTGATTGCATTTCTGGAGCATGTGTATGAGACGCATCAGCAGACCTTCAAGGTAGTGACAAGACGGGCACGCAAGAGTTATCCGATTGAGTCCATGGAAGTAAACTGTGAGCTCGGCGGCCGGATTCTGGAAGCGTTTCCGGATATGAAAGTGGATGTGCATGAGCCGGAAATCACGCTTCATGTTGAAATAAGGGAAAAAATCTATATTTATTCAAAGATTATACCCGGACAGGGCGGTATGCCGGTAGGCACAAACGGTAAGGCCATGCTGCTGCTTTCCGGCGGGATTGACAGCCCGGTGGCTGGATATATGATCAGCAAACGCGGGGTGCGGCTGGATGCAACGTATTTCCACGCTCCGCCTTATACGAGTGAGAGGGCCAAACAAAAAGTGGTGGATTTGGCCAAACAGGTTGCACGGTACTCTGGTCCGATCAATATTCATGTGGTGAATTTTACGGATATTCAGCTTTATATTTATGATAAATGTCCGCATGATGAGCTGACGATTATTATGCGCCGTTATATGATGAAGATTGCAGAACATTTTGCAAAAGAGCGGGGAGACCATGCGCTGATTACCGGCGAGAGCATCGGACAGGTGGCGAGCCAGACCATGCAGAGCCTTGCAGCGACCAACGAGGTTTGCACAATGCCTGTATTCCGGCCAGTGATTGGTTTTGACAAGCAGGAAATTGTGAGCATTGCGGAGCGTATTGGTACGTATGAGACTTCTATCTTGCCGTTTGAGGACTGCTGTACTATTTTTGTGGCCAAGCATCCGGTGACAAAGCCGAATCTGAATGCGATTAAGCGTTCTGAGCGAAAACTCGAGGAAAAGATTGAGGAGCTTGTGCAGACAGCGATTGAGACCACGGAGATCATCCGGGTTGAATAGATATGCGAAGCGGGAAAAGGAAGAAGCGAGATTATATACTCCCGGTGATGGCAGAAATATGGAAGCAAAATAAAAGTAGCAAAAGTAGCCATAAAAAAATTATATGGAATAAAAATTAAATGCAGGATAAAAAATGCAGCAGATAAGCCCCGGAAAATACAAAACGCAAGGAGGCAATATCTGCTGCAGCCATTATAAATCCTGTGAAACGATTGTCCTATGCAGATCTGTGCGATCTGCCGGAGATCTCTGAGAAAATGATCATTGAATCAATGTTTTCTCAGATGATATATGCAGAAAGTACATTCATAATTTCATCGATGTTGTCTTCTGCATGGATATTCAGATCGATCGGTTTGGAAAGATCGAGGCTGAAGATGCCCATGATAGATTTTGCATCAATCACATATCTTCCGGAAACGAGGTCAAAATCGTTGCTGAATTTTGTGATATCGTTTACGAAAGATTTTACTTTATCGATAGAATTTAAAGAAATCTGAACTGTTTTCATGAAGATAATCCCTCCCGTGTTTTAAGTAGTGTAATTCTTTCAACTGCCACTATCTTACCGTTTGGAGGTTTAAAAGTCAAGCCTGAACGTGGCAAATGTTGTTTGGCAACAGAAAGTCAGACAGAAAACAGGGGAGCGGAGGTAATGTATGAAAAAAAAGGCAGCGCTTCATAATCTGGGCTGTAAAGTAAATGCTTACGAGACAGAGGCCATGGCACAGCTTCTAGCTGATGCGGGGTATGAGATTGTACCGTTTGAGCCGGGGGCGGATGTCTATGTGATTAATACGTGTACTGTGACCAATATTGCGGACCGTAAGTCAAGGCAGATGCTGCATAAGGCTAGAAAGATGAATCCTGAGGCGATTGTAGTTGCCGCAGGCTGTTACGTTCAGACTGCACAGAATCCGGTTGAGGAGGATGCTGCTGTTGATATTGTTCTTGGAAATAACTGCAAAAAAGACCTTGTGGAAGCACTTCAGTATTTTGAGCAGGTGCGTGGGGAGACACACGGACGCGGGGTAGCCGGGGAGCCGGAACAGGAGGCAAAAGCACCGTGCAGGGTGCAGGAAACAAAGGCAGCGGACCTTGTGCAGGAAACAAAGGTACCGTGCAGGGTGCAGGAAACAAAGGCGCCGTGCAGCGTGCAGGGAACAAAGGCTGCGGACCTCATGCAGGGAACCAAAGGTGCAGGCCGTGTGCAGCAGAAGCTTGATATCAATCATACAGGAGAATACGAGAATCTTTTCCTTTCCAGAATGCAGGAGCATACGCGCGCGCATATCAAAGTGCAGGACGGCTGCAATCAGTTCTGCAGTTACTGCATTATTCCGTATGCCAGAGGCCGCGTGCGCAGCCGCGCGCTTGCAGAGGTAATCCGTGAAGCTTCCGAGCTCGCCGCCAATGGCTGCCGGGAGGTAGTGCTGACCGGGATTCATTTAAGTTCCTACGGGACGGACCTGGGGCTTACGCTTCTGGATTTGATTCGGGCAGTCCATGAGATAGAGGGAATTTCGAGAATCCGTCTGGGCTCCCTTGAGCCTGGAATTATTACCGGGGAGTTTGCCGGGGCGCTGGCAGCGCTTCCCAAGCTGTGTCCGCATTTTCACCTTTCTCTGCAAAGCGGATGCACGGAAACGCTCAGGCGTATGAACCGCCGTTACACAGCAGAGGAATTTGAGGAGAAATGTCAGATTTTGCGGCGGACCTTTGACCGGCCGGCTATCACAACAGATGTCATTGTCGGATTCCCGGGTGAAACACAGGAAGAGTTTGACACAACAGTGGCGTTTCTGGAGAGAATACGACTGTATGAGACTCATATTTTTAAATATTCGAGGCGGCATGGAACGAGGGCTGCATCGATGCCGGATCAGATTCCGGAGCAGGAAAAGGCGGTACGCAGTGACCGGCTCATTGCACTTGGAGAGATGAACCGCTGTGCGTTCGAGGCACAGTATGCAGGAAGCGGGACAGAAGTTCTTTTTGAGGAAAAGACGACAATAAAAGGACAGGAATACTATATTGGCTACACGGGGCAGTATATCAGAGCCGCTGTACCGGCAGAGGATGATTATGAAAATGTCCTGCTGAGCGGCCGTCTGGGCAAAGAGCTGGCGCCGCATGTGTTTCTCCTGGAGCAGGAGGATAAGGGGGTATCCTGACAGCAGGCTGCAATTTTCCGGCAGGCAGAGCGTCAGGTTATGTCGAAAGAATTTCCGGAAATGTCGAAAAGGATTCCGGGAAAGGGATTGAATTATTTTTCGAATTATATTAGAATGTATACTAATGACGAAGATACAGAAGCGAATAAGGACGTGGAAAGATGGCAGATATTAATAACACACAGTATTTTAACTTCAGCGCGGACCCTGAAGTACGCGTGAAGACGGTACTTGATATTGTATACAACGCAATGACAGAAAAGGGCTACAATCCGGTGAATCAGATCGTAGGGTATATTATGTCAGGGGATCCGACGTACATTACAAACCACAAAAATGCACGCAGCATGATTATGAAAGTAGAGCGCGATGAGCTGGTAGAGGAGCTTTTAAGAGAATACATCAAGCATAAATCCTGGCAGCAGGAGGCGGAATGATCCGCATTATGGGGCTTGATTTCGGTTCCAAGACCGTAGGGGTCGCGATCAGCGATCCGTTGGGGCTTACGGCACAGGGAATTGAGATCATCCGCCGGGAATCGGAAAACAAGCTGCGCAGGACACTGGCCCGGATTGAGGAGTTAATCCGGGAGTACGAAGTGACCTCTCTTGTACTTGGTTTTCCGAAAAACATGAATAATACAATCGGAGAACGGGCAGAAAAAACGCTGGAATTTAAAGAGATGCTGGAACGGCGGACAGGCCTTGCGGTGACGATGTGGGATGAGCGGCTGACAACAGTGGC
>CAOJHI010000080.1 GCA_948436005.1 uncultured Lachnospiraceae bacterium | reverse complement strand
AATACATCCTAAATTGTAAAATATTTGCAGATCTGTTCAGCGGAGGATATTCTAAAATTAAAGAATTATTACAGGATAATCACTATTTGGCACAAGGACTTGATCAACCCACCTAGCAATAATTTACCACACGTCCTACGAAGTTATGCGGGTTTCAGCGATTTTCACTTTAAAAAAGTGAAAAAAGTTTGTGACATTAACTTGACATTAGCGGGGTATGGGGCGCTGTGTGTGGGGGATAGTCTGCCGATTTAGATAAAAATGAGTATTTGATAAAACTTTTTGTCGCCTGCTCCTGTCTGTATCTTAGAGAACAGAAAAAAGGAGAGTTTCACATGTATTTTAATTATTGATTGACCAATGAAGTCCCGCTATCTATAATCAACAAAGGTGATACTTATGAAAAGCAATATAAAACAACAGAGAAGCAGGAAGAAAAGAGGGAAGATTATGAATTACAGTGAAGCAGTTTCCCTTGCCCTTGCAGCTAAAGAACAGGGATTTCAGTTATTATATGAAGAGAGTTATAAGAGCAAATACTATCTGGCGCTTCAGTATATGAAGAATAAGGAGGCGGCAGAAGATGTGCTCCAGGATGCGTATCTGAAAGCATTTGCAAATTTGAAAAAGCTTCAGGAACCGGAGGCTTTTGAAAAATGGCTGGGCGTGATCGTTGCAAACACAGCCAAAAACACGCTGGCAAAGAAAAATCCGATTTTATTTGCCGATCTTACGGAGAATGAAGACGGGAAAGAATTTACATACGAAGTGAAAGATGAGAATCCGAAAAATCAGCCGGAGATTGCGGAGGCATGGACTGCTCCGAAAATACAGTCAAATCGCAGCGGGGAAGATAACGGCGATCGTAGCCGCGCTCTGTGTGACAGGCGGAGCATTTTATGGCGGTATGTAGTGGAAGGAGCATAACAGCCAGGAGCTTGATTTTTCACAGTTTATGGAAGGCGGATTGAATAAAGCGGAATTGCTGTATGTGCTGGCATATGGGCCAAAGAGTATTCCAGAAGAAGGTTTTACAGAAGAAAGCCTTGTTTTTATTATGAATAGTCTGTGCCAGGGAACCAATGAAAATGGAGAATTGTATTTTAGCGAGTTGGGCTGGGATGAACAGTCAAGGGGAATCTATGCTGCGGCAGATGTAAACCGTTATATTTCCAGCTTTACAGATTTCCAGTATCCCGGAGATACTGTTGCTCTTGCACTTTCCACGCTGAATTATGTGGAAAGCGCGGAACTGTATCAGACAAAATTCACTAGCCTGGGCGGGAAAATAGAACTTCCTTTGTCTATATTATACAGGGAAGAGAAAAATCAGAAATATATATACAAAAACAAAAGGAGAAAAGCTATGATGAACAGAGTAATGAAACAGGCAGCAGCAATGCTTATGATTGGTATGATGACAATGACAACAGGGGGGAATACCGCACAGGCAGGTTCAGATTCTTCTGGCAAAGAAATTGAGGGCTGGGAAGTCGTGGGAACTGCGAGGTGCACACCTATCGAAGGATATGAAGGAACTCTGGACGAGAGCGCACCTTCCAAAGGGTATGTGCTGGATGTACAGCTTGTAAATTCCGATATAGTAGATTACTATGTCAGCCCGCAGTTCTATTTTGATCTGGTAAGAGAGTCAGACGGAAAGACGATTCAGGCTGTTTTGGTCAATTCGGAAAACGTATATACGCCGGATTTCGTGCTCTGGCCATTTAATATCTGTGTACAGGAAACCATACAGGCAAAAGCAGGACAGGTAACCAATGTACAGTATTATATAGACGGGGAAGGGACAAACTATCTGTGCTATCCGGAATACGCGCAGGATCCGCAGGGGGCATATGAAAACCTGTACAGCTTTTCTTACGGAGCAGGGTTTACCCTGGAAAACCCGGAAGTATACTGCTATCTGGAAACGTTTGAGGAAGCGTCGGCACGTTATGAGGAAAGAATGGCGCAGTACGAAAACGGTCAGCAGTATGAGAATGACCAGCAATACGATAATGGCCAGCAGTATGAGAACGGCCAATCAAATGATAAGGATGCACTTCTGAATGAGATTGTAGGAGGACTGCTGGAAAATTCAATCAATTATTTTGGAGATAAGGTCGAGGAAAGCACGCACGGCATCGTAGATCAGGATATTCTTGGAAAGGCCGCGGAATACCTCTTCGGAAATTAAAAAACGTGTGGGGTCGATAAAATAGAAGAACTGTGCAAACCGGCCTCTCCTACAAAAATGATTGAATTTTGCTCAAAAAACAGATATTTTGACTGGATTACGCAGATATCGTGTGTTATACTTTGAGGTGTATTTATTTAGCCCCTGACCTTTGTGGCTAGGATTCCTTTTTTCACGGTGCACAGGCTGAAAAAGAGAGGAAAAGCCAGGAAGGAAAAGGTGTGCAGATTAATTTCATAAGGAAGGTGAGCGATTGGAGAACTATACCAAGTATAAACTGAAAAGCAACGATGAACTGGTGTCGTTACTGGCCGATAAGGACAATGTGTTCATAATTGCTTGTAATAAGTGCTTCAAGGAATTTGAGACCGTTGACGAACCGGATTGTGGCGAATTTGAGAAACTCGCTGCCGAAAACGGAAAAACAATCACGGGCAGTGCAAAGGTTGATTTTTTGTGCAACAAAGTCCAGACTGAGAAAAAATTGCAGGATATGATTCCGGAAGGCACGGAGCATGTTTTTGTAATCTCCTGCGGATTGGGAGTTCAGACTGTTGCAGATCTGGCGAAAAAGCCTGTATATGCAGCGAGCAATACGCTGAATTATACGGGACATCACGGTATGGCCCTGACGAAAAAAAGCTGTGATGCATGTGCACAATGTTATCTGAATATAACAGGAGGTGTCTGTCCGATCGTTGACTGTTCTAAGAGCCTTGTCAACGGACAGTGCGGCGGCGCCAAGGACGGCAAATGTGAAGTAGATCCGAATAAAGACTGTGCCTGGGAGAAGATTTATCAGAAACTGGAAAAACAGGGACGTCTGGAAGAGTTTTTGCATCAGCCTGTGCAGGTACGCGATTATTCCAAAGTGAATGTTAAAGTTGTAAGTGAATATGTAAAAGCAATCCGCGAGGAAAGATTCGCAGGCTACTATGGCGGTGTTCATCCGTCAGAGCGGAAAGAGCTCAGTGAACACATTGCTCTTACAAGATTCCCGGAACCGAAGACAGTTGTGATTCAGATGTCTCAGCATCTGGGAGCTCCGGCCAATCCGATTGTACAGGTCGGCGATTACGTAAAAGTTGGACAGAAGATCGGAGAAGCGGCTGGCTTTATCAGCGCTCCGGTTCATTCCAGCGTCAGCGGTACAGTTGTTGCGATTGAGCCGCGTATGCATGGAACGAGAGGCTGCGAGATGACATCCGTTGTCATTGAATCAGACGGAAAAGATGTGTTGCATGAGTCCGTACAGCCGAAGGGCAATCTGGACGATCTTACGCCGGATGAGATCATTGATATCGTTCGTGAGGCAGGTATTGTAGGTATGGGCGGCGCCGGATTCCCGACGTGTGTGAAGCTGAAACCTGCAAAGCCGGTAGACACCATTCTTCTGAATGGCTGCGAGTGTGAGCCAATGCTGACCGCAGACCACAGAGTGCTTCTTGAGTTTGCAGATGATATCATTTATGGCCTGAAGGCGATTTTGAAGACAACCGGCGCCGAAAAGGGTCTGATTGTTGTTGAGGACAACAAGCCGGATGCGATCGAGCTTCTTCAGTCCAAGGTTGCAGATATTGATAATATTGAAGTTTTCCCTGCAAGGACAAAATACCCGCAGGGTGCTGAAAAGACGCTGATTAAGCGTGTGACCGGAAGAGTTGTACCGAGCGGCGGACTTCCGGCAGATGTAGGCTGTATTGTGAGCAATATCAGCACAGTAAAAGCGATTTCCGATGCAATTCAGAAGGGCATGCCGCTGATCGAGCGCGTTGCGACCGTAACCGGAGAAAAGATTAAGAATCCGGGCAATTTTATTATTAAGATCGGTACAAGTGTAAAAGAACTGATCGACTACTGCGGCGGTTTGACGGATGATGATGTCCTGATTAAGATGGGCGGACCGATGATGGGATTTGCTCTTTCTGACGTAAATGTACCGATGATGAAGGGCTCTAATGGAATTATTGCCATTGAGACAGACCAGACAGAGCCGGTAGCATGTATTAAATGCGGACGCTGCGTGGATGTGTGCCCGATGGAGCTTTCACCGCTGTATTTCGCAAAATATGCGGATGAGCAGAACTGGCAGGGTATGAAAGACAAGAATGTTATGGATTGCGTGGAGTGCAGAAGCTGCGAATACATCTGTTCCTCCAAGATTCCGATTGTAACCAAGATTAAAGCTGGAAAAGCTTCTGTAAGGGAGTTGAAGTGATATGTTAATTACTGAATTGAAATCAAAAGAAACGATCGTATCACTGGTAGACGGTAAAAAAGTTTTTATCATTAACTGCCATGGATGCAAAGAGGTTCATTTCCCGGAAAAAGAAGCAGCAGAATTCCAGAAGGAACTGGCTGACAGCGGAAATGTGACCGGTATCATGACAAAGGATTACATCTGCAACCCGGAAAACCTGAAGCTGCGCATTCAGAAATACATGGATGCGATTGAGGCTGCTGATGCGGTACTGGTATTCTCCTGCGGCGTTGGCGTACAGACGATTGCCGAGTATCTGGGGGATAAGCCTGTTTATGCGGCATGTGATACATATCCACTGCCTGGATTCCAGGGCGTTACACCGTTAGAGTATGACTGCAAACAGTGCGGCGAGTGTTATCTGAATCTTACTGGCGGCATCTGCCCGATTACTGCCTGCTCCAAGAGTCTGGTAAACGGACAGTGCGGCGGTTCCAAGGACGGCAAATGCGAAGTGGACAGTAACATGGAATGCGGCTGGGAGCGTATTTACAGACGGCTGGCACAGCTGGGCCGCCTGGATGTATTGAAATGCCCGACGCAGGTGCGCAATTACGCAACAGATGAGGAAGTATCCAAATAGGAAGCTGTTAAAATTTATAAATGATTGGAGCAATGTACAATGAAAATTAGTGAATTATTTGATCGTGGTGAATTTGTAGTTACTGCAGAAGTAGGACCGCCAAAAGGAATTCATATTGAGCATGTACTGGAAGAGGCAAAGACTTATTTGAGCGGTATTACTGCAGTGAACGTAACAGACAACCAGTCATCCGTTATGCGTCTCGGTTCTCTGGCAACGTGTAAAGCACTGAAGGATGAGGGACTGACCCCGATCTTCCAGTTGACCTGCCGTGACCGCAACCGTATTGCACTGCAGTCAGATCTTCTGAGCGCAGCGATGCTGGGCATTGACAACGTTCTCTGTCTGACCGGAGATCATACAAAGATGGGCGACCATCCGCAGGCAAAACCGGTATTTGACCTGGATTCTGTTTCCCTGCTTCATACAATTAAGCAGCTGGAGTCAGGTGTTGACCTTGGTGGAAACGAGCTGGTTGGCGAGCCGCCGAAGTTTGCAAAGGGTGCCGTTGTGTCCCCGTGCAGCGACTCTGTGGATGCACAGCTTGCAAAGATGGAACGCAAGGTTGCAGCAGGCGCTGATTATTTCCAGACACAGGCTGTTTTTGAACCGGAGAAATTCATCAAATTCATGGAAAAAGCAAAACAGTTCGGCAAACCGGTACAGGTTGGAATTATTATTCCGAAATCAGCAGGAATGGCGAAGTTCATGAACAACAATGTAGCCGGTGTCCATGTACCGGATGACATGATTGAGGAACTGAAGGCAGATAAAGAAAAGACAAAAGCAGGTATTACAGGCGTTGAAATTGCAGCACGCATTATCAAAGAGTGTAAACCATACTGTCAGGGTGTACATATCATGGCACTGGGCTGGGAGTCTAAAGTACCGGCTCTTCTGGAACAAGCTGGAATCTAAGCATAAAAGGGGCAGTGACCAAATAAAACTGCAGCCCGAATGAAGCGGATTATTCATAAAAAACTGTCAACAGACATCGTTCTGGTGGCAGTTTTTTTATGTGCAGGGGCGCATATGGAAATTAGCCGTTTCACGGCATGCGTTCCGCACGGCGAGTAGTGGAGAAAAGTATTCCCCTACCCGATTATGTTAAAATTCCGGGAAAGTGTTAGGAAATCGGTATAATACAGAAAAATTAACGAAAGAAAATTGAACAAAAATCCTGTATTTTGAAAAAACAAACAAGGAAAACTGTGATATTGTTTAATTACCATAAAAATTGAACAAAAAAAGGAGGAAAATGTAAGATGACACGTAAACAGGTAATAAGTATGGTAATGGCATCGGCAATGTGCTTCGGTGTAGTAGCTCAGCCGGTATTCGCAGCAGAAGAACCGACATTCCTGACCTACACAGAGGAAGAAATTTTTAACAAAGTAGCAGGCGGCTGGATCGGTGAGATGGCAGGTGTTGCATGGGCAGCTCCGACAGAATTCTACAATTTCGGAAAATACTTTGAGGACAGGATGCATCCGGATTTCTTCATCATTCCAGAAGAGTATGTACCGGAGTGGACACCGGAAACCATCAATGATTCTTTTGATCAGGATGATCTTTTCGTTGACTGTACCTTCCTGAACACACTGGCTGACAAGGGCCCATACGCAAACTGGAAACAGTTTGGCGAGTATTTCAGAGACTCCGAATATTGGCTGGCACATGCAAACAAGGTCGGACGTAACAATCTGCGTGCAGGAATCGAGTCTCCGTGGTCAGGTCATTACTCTAATACACTTCATGCATACGATATCGACTGGCAGATCGAGTGTGACGCAGTGGCTATGGCATGTATCGGTATGCCGGAAGTTGCAAAGGACATCGCATTCAGAGCAGGTCATGTTATGAACTATGGTGATGGTGTATACGGCGGAGTATTCGTATCTACGATGTATGCTGCAGCTTATACGGCAAACAGCGTTCGTGAGATCATCGAAGCCGGTATGAATGCAATTCCGCAGGATTCTACATTCTGGCAGCTGCAGAACGATGTTCTCGCAAACTATGACGCTGGTATGTCATGGGAAGACAACAGAACCTATCTGCAAGAAGAGTGGTATGTTGATCGTTGTCCGAGCGCAAGCGCATGGTTCGATATTGATGCAAAATTCAACTCTGGTATGATTCTGATCGGTCTGCTTTACGGGGAAGGCGATTTTGAGAAGACAATGGAAATCTCCATGCGTTGTGGTGGCGATTCCGACTGTAACCCGGCTTCCGCAGCAGGTATCCTTGGATGCTACTACGGACTGGATGCAATTGATGATAAATGGAAATCAGCAGCAGACTGGGATAATACAGAATTCCAGTATACTGGCTACACACTTCGTCAGGCTGTAGAAGCGAACATGGAAGTAGCAAAGAGCATCATCATTGCTATGGGCGGTTCTGTAGAAAATGGCGTATGGAACATCCCGGTTATGGAAGATCAGGGCGCTATTATCCTGGAGCAGTGGCCGAAGGATACAAATGCAGCACCGGAATTTGATTATGTTGTTTCTGCAAACGGAAGCGATCTGACTGTATACTTTGACGCACTTGCTACAGATGATGATGATATTCTTGAGTATGAGTGGTTCTTCGGAGATCTGACTCATGAGAAGGGGGCTTCTGCAGAGCATACTTATCGTGAAGCCGGTACTTACAAAGTAACCTGCTATGTATCTGACGGAAGAGGAAATACAAGCTGGAAACAGATCGACGTTTTGGTAAGATAGTAGTAAGACAGGCGAATAGCGCATGAAAATGCCTTTCAAATAATTGCCATGAATTAAGCTGAAACAGGCGGTAGGAGCGCGGTTCCCGAGTGCGATTCTGCCGCCTGTTTCTGTTATAAGATATTAAAACAGGAATGAAATAAGAGGAGGACAAATACGATGAAAAGAAAACATGTAATGGCGGCGCTGGCGTGTGCGGCATGCCTGAGCACTTCATCTGCCGTCTCCATGAATGCAATGGCCGAGACGGCGCCGGACTGGGTAACAGAGATGGATGCAATGGAGGACAACCTTGGCAAAGTAAAGAACAGTGACGAAGAGGTGCTTCCGGGTTCTGATGTGGCAGAACAGGGATACGACTTTTATAAAGATGCAGTTTCCTACAATGACATCCGCGAGGGACTGGGCGTGGTTCCGAAGCTTGACAAAGCAATTACGATCGGTTTTGCAACAAAGACATTCGAGAATGAGTTCTGGCGTATGGAAGGTGAAGGCGCTGAGATCGCTGGCAAGGCATTCGCGGATGCAGGTTATGATCTGACGCTTGACGTTCGCGGCGCTCAGACTGAGACAGACGAAGAAGGCCAGCTGACCCTCCTTCTTGATATGGTGAACAAGGGCTACGATGCAGTTCTTGTTTCCGGTATCTCAGATGCAAACCTTGTTCCGGGTATGGAAGCAGCTATGGAAGCAGGCATCGACCTGACAACCGTTATGGACGCATTCACACCGTATGCATCTACAACAGTAGGCGCCTGGCATTATCAGGCAGGCGTACAGGGCGCTGAGTGGATCTACAACACAATCGGCCAGAAGGGCAAAGTAGCTTGTATCACAGGTCTTTCCCAGGCAACAGCAGCTCAGGCTCGTACACAGGGCTTCAATGATTTCTATGCAGATAAGGCTGATATCGAAATCGTAGCAGTTCAGAATGGTGACTGGGATCGTCAGAAAGCTTATGACATCACAGAAACTCTTCTTCAGCAGCATCCGGACCTTGCAGGTATCTACTGCAACAACGACACGATGGCAATGGGTGCTCTGGAAGCGGTTATCGCAGCAGACAGCGATTGTGTAATCGTTGGTACAGACGGAACAAGTGAGGCAACAGAGTCTATCAAAGCCGGCGAGCTTGATGGTACGGTAGACTTCTTCCCGAACATTATGTCTCAGATCGCAGTTGAAATACAGGTTCGTAAACTTGCAGGCCAGGAACTTCCGAAGGTTATCTATGCTCCGCAGTGCGTGCGCGATGCATCCAACATTGATCAGTCCTTCGAGGAAATCTTTGGTTACGAGTATAGTCCGGTTTTTGAATAGTTTTATGGTTCCGGGTAACAGCTGCTCCGGTTCACGATCCGGCATGGAAATTCAATTCGGACGGTCTCTGTATGTCCTTTTACAATCCGATCCAGAAGCAAAGTGACTGCCATATGGGCCATCTCTTTTCTTGGAATATGAATCGTCGTCAAAAATGGTGAGGTATTTTCACTTCCCTCAATGTTGTCGATGGAGATGACAGAAATTTTTCGTTTCATTTTCCGTGTCCGTTTCTTTAAAATTTTAAGGACTTCGATGGCAGTCACATCATTTGCACAGAAAACGGCAGAGAAATCCCCGCCCTCTTCCAGAAGGCCGGAAAAAGCGGAGGAGGCGGATTCTCCTGTCTGGTCGGTCGGCTTGATCCAGTCATAATTGATCGGCAGGTTATGGCTGATCAGAGAGCCGCAGTAGCCGACGTACCGGCTTTCGAAGGAACAGTCTCCGATATAGGCAATTTTCCGGTGCCCCAGCAAAAAGAGATGGTTCATGGCAAGCTCGGCGGCTTTCTGTCCGTCGCATATCACTTCGTCTACCTGAAAATCCATGCTGTTTCGCCAGACTCCAACGATATTGCTGTTGAAGGATAAAATCTCTGTCAGCAGCTGTCTTGAGCAGCGGCCGAGTATTATGACTCCCTGGGACTTTTCAATGTTTCTTAGAATCTCATTTTTCTTTTTCGGGTCTTCCCCCGACTTTCCGGAAAGTGTTTCTTCCGCATAGATCACATGGTCAATGGTGATCTGGTTTTCCAGCAGAGAAATTTCAAGGCTGCGGAAAAGCTCATAGAAAAATGGATCATCATCCAGCGATTTAATCCGGGCCAGTACGATGCTGATGTGGCAGACCGGTTCGGAAACCTTCGAAGGATTCTTCAGATTCCGTGCATTTTCGTTTGGCTGATATCCGATTTCTCTTGCGGCATCGAAAATTTTATCCCGCACTTCTTTTGACGCGCAGGTAGAAGAGACGTTGTTCAGGACTCTTGATACCGTTGAGGGTGATACCCCTGTCATTTCAGCGATTTTTTTTAACGACATAAGATTCTCCTTTTTGCCCGGTCGGGCAGACTTTCATTTTCTCCAGTATAATGCAGATCCCGAAAATCCGCAACAGAAGGAAGAAAGCAAAACTCCAAAGAGCAAACGTTTGCATGAAATAAGATTGACAAAAGACAAAAAAATCATGTATCATCTGAGTTGTTTTTAAAAATGCTTATTTTAAAAGGAAATGTGATGGAAATGTGATGCAAACGTTTGCATTACTGAAGCGAAATATTGAAAGTATGAAAAAGAGGGAATAAAAGATGAAAAGAAGAAACTTTATGCCAAAAAGAACGGCACTGGTCGTGACAGCTGTATGTTCTGTAATGTTGCTTGCTGGTTGCGGAGGGGAAAAAGAGGAAGAGGTACTTACTTTTACGAATGTTTCTTATGATCCGACCAGGGAATTCTATGAGGCTTATAATAAGCTGTTTGCAGAACATTACAAAGAAGAGACAGGGAAAGAGATTGAGCTGGTGCAGTCCCATGGCGGTTCCGGTTCACAGGCGCGCTCTGTGATCGAGGGCAATGAAGCGGATGTAGTAACGCTGGCGCTGGCGCATGATATTACTTCAATTGAAAAAGCAGGCCTCATTGAGGAGGGCTGGTTAGACGAATTTGATAAGAACAGCTCACCGTATACGTCAACGATTGTATTCCTTGTGAGAGGCGGGAATGAAAAAGACATCCGTGACTGGGAAGATCTGATCAAAGACGGGGTGGAGGTGATTACGCCTGACCCGAAGTCGTCCGGCGGGGCATGCTGGAACTTTCTTGCTGCATGGCGATATGCAGAAACGCAGTTTGCTGGTGATGAAACTGCGATGAAGGATTTTCTGGCAAAGCTTTACAACAATGTACTGGTCATGGATTCCGGGGCAAGGGGCGCAACGACGACATTCGTGGAAAACGGGCAGGGTGATGTCCTGATTGCCTGGGAAAATGAAGCGCTTCTGGCCATGGAAGAATACCCGGACGAATATGAGCTGGTTACGCCGAGCATCAGTATTCTGGCAGAGCCTTCGGTAGCGATCGTGGATGAAAATGCAGAGAAAAATGGTACAGAGGAAATTGCAAAAGACTATCTGGACTATCTGTATACGGAAGACGCACAGAGACTGGCCGGATACCATTACTACCGTCCATCGGACGAGACTATTTTAAAAGAGTTTTCCGACACATTTGATCTGACCGTAAATCTGTGTACGATTGATGATTTTGGAGGCTGGGATCAGGCGTATCAGGACTTCTTTGCAGACGATGCCATTTTTGATGAAATTTACAGAAAATAGGAGGCAGCGCCATTGAAACAGGCAGAGATAAAAAAGCGAAAATCGATTATTCCGGGATTCGGGCTTTCCATGGGGATTACGGTTGCCATGCTGTCATTGCTGATTCTGATTCCACTGGCGTCTGTTCTGGCGTATTCCTTCCGGCTGTCCGGTGCGGAGTTTGCAGAACTTATGCTGCGGCCAAACGTTGTGCAGGCATTTGCCACAAGCATTGGCTGCGCGCTGGGAGCGGCAGTACTGAACTGTATTTTTGGCACGATTCTGGCATGGGTGCTGGTGCGGTATGAATTTCCGGGAAAACGTCTGATGGATGGGATGATTGAGCTGCCTTTTGCGTTGCCGACAGCGGTTGCGGGAATTACGCTGACAAAAATGTATTCGGATGCCGGAGTACTGGGCAGGGCGTTTGAGAAGATCGGAATTGAGATTGCATATACCAGGACAGGCATTATCATTGCCATGGTATTTATCGGAATTCCATTTGTTGTAAGAGCGATACAGCCAGTA
>CAOJHI010000079.1 GCA_948436005.1 uncultured Lachnospiraceae bacterium | reverse complement strand
CACTTATGTACATTATACAAGATACTCCCCATTTTTGGCAATCTGAAAAAGAAATAATGAATGCCCCCTTTTCAAACAGGAAAACATATGATATAGTCATCTAGTAATGAAAACTACATTGCGAAATGTTAAAAAACATTTTTTGAAGTATAATAAAGCGCAGGAGGTTGCTATGGAGTACGTAGTTGTGATGGACAGTTGTGGAGAGCTCACAGAGGAGATGAGAGCGGATGAGAGAATTATCAGAGCTCCTTTGACGATGCAGGTGGATGAGTTTCATTTTGTGGATGACGATACCTTTGATCAGGCAGATTTCCTGAAAAAGGTGGCGGAAAGTCCGAATTGTCCAAAGTCGGCATGTCCGTCGCCGGATTATTATAAAGAGGCATTTGCGAAAAGCTCGGATCACGCCTATGCGGTGACACTTTCCGCAGAGCTTTCCGGTTCCTATAACAGTGCGATGCTGGCAAAAGATCTTCTGCAGGAGGAGCGCCCGGAGATGAAGGTTCACGTGTTTAATTCCCGGTCCGCTTCGATTGGCGAGACATTAATCACAAGAAAAATTCAGGAGCTTGAGGCAGCCGGGATGACGTTTGAAGCGATTGTGGAAGCGGTTGAGATGTATATTGACAGCCAGAATACTTATTTTGTGCTGGAAAACCTGGAAACTCTGCGCAAGAACGGAAGGCTCAGTAATATAAAAGCATTTTTGGCTTCAGCCCTTAAAATTAAACCGGTGATGGGAGCAACTCCGGAGGGGACGATTTTCCAGCTTGACCAGGCACGGGGGATTAATAAAGCGCTGGTGAAGATGGTGGAATATGTGGCAGAGCAGGTAGAAAATCCGGAAGAAAAGGTGCTTGCAGTTTCCCATTGTAACTGTCCGGAGCGCGGAGCTATGGTGCGTGACGCTATTTTGGAGAAAGTGAAAGTAAAAGATGCTATTTTACTGGACACGGCAGGGATTTCCTCCATGTATGCAAATGACGGCGGTGTAATTGTTGTCCTGTAGTGCAAAAAAACATTGAAATATCGGTCAGATCGTGTATACTGTTTAAGTAAAGGGAGCATGGGCATTTATGGCAGAAAAGCAGTGTATGCACTGCTCCGAGTACGTGAGAAGGAGAGATGACATATGAGTCAGGCAAAAGTTGACCGCTATAAAGAAGAAAAGAAAAACCGCGCCAAGATTATCAAAAAGGAGAAACGTCAGTGGATGGCCACAAAGGCAGGCCTTTCTCTGGTAGCTTTGGTATTGGTAGCCTGGGTTGGGGTTTCTGTATATAATGGAGTGACTGCTCCGGACGGAACTGTTACAGAAAAACAGACTTATACGATGGATACTTCATCATTGGATGATTATCTGAGAGAACTGAACGCTGAAGTAGAGTAAAGATACAGACCGGGAGGAGAAGGATGACAGACGTATACAGTATTGGTGAGATGCTGATTGATTTTATTCCGGGCAGTGAACCGGCCAGTTACATCAGAAAGGCAGGCGGGGCACCGGCCAATGTGGCGATTGCAGCGGCAAAGAACGGGCTTTCTGTCAGCATGTGCTGCAAACTGGGAGATGACGATTTTGGCCGTTTTCTGTTGGATACCTTAAAAGAGCATGAGGTAACTGCTGCTTGTCCGGAGCTTTGCAAAGAAGCTGTGACGACAATGGCATTCGTGACGCTTGAGGCAGACGGGGAGCGTAAGTTTACGTTTGCGAGAAAGCCGGGCGCTGATATGCTGCTCTGCGAAGAGGATGTAAAAGACGGGGATATTGAAGAGTCTGTGATGATTCATGCAGGCTCCTGCTCTTTGTCAGCACATCCGGTTGCAGAGGCAACGGCAAAGGCCATGCGGCTTGCACATGAAAAAGGAAAGCTGGTCAGTTTTGATGTGAACTACCGCAATGTCATGTGGGATGATGATCAGAGTGCTTGTGCAAATAGTGTAATGAATGTTCTTGAGTACGTTGATTTTCTGAAAATATCAGAAGAAGAAGTGGATATGGTAGGCGGAGAGGAGAACCTCTTTGCTCTTATGGAAAAGTATGGGATTGCCGTTGTAGTGCTGACGCTTGGCAGTGCAGGTGCACGCGCCTATTTCCAGGGACAGACGATTGAGATCGCAGGAAGAAAGGCGAAAGCAGTGGATGCAACCGGAGCCGGCGATGCGTTCTGGGGCGGTTTTCTTTCCAGTCTGCGGATACAGGGAGTGAGCTGTGTGCAGGAGCTGACGGCAGAGAAAATTCAAAAGGCCGTTGAGTACGGGAATGTTTCCGGTTTTATCTGTGTGCAGACGAAAGGTGCGATTGCATCTCTGCCGACACGGGCGCAGATCGAGGAATATCTGTAACAAACGTCTTTGAAATCAGACCGGTGCGCACAAAAGGCATGCCGTATGTAAGGATATGTTGGAAAATAGAAGCATATCCCTCACATATTTCTCCATAGAAAATGATAAGAATAAGCTGCTGTTCTTTTTAGACAATTATGTATAAGGAACAGCAGTTTTCTTTTTTGTCTTGCGGATGGAAGCTAAATGCGGTACAATAAACAAGTGGTTTTAGGGAACATGAAAGGAAATAAGACATGGAAGCATTGATGACATTGGATGGGAATATACTGCTCTGGATTCAGGAGCATCTGAGAGTGACGTGCGTGACGCCTCTGATGGTTCTTATTTCAAGGCTTGGGGATTATGGCCTGATCTGGATTGTACTCAGTGCCGCGTTATTGTTCTGGAGACGGACGCGTATGGCTGGGGCAGCTGGGATTACGGGACTTTTGTTCTCTTTGCTGGTCAATAATATGTTTCTGAAAAATCTGGTGGCGAGGGTGCGTCCTTATGAGACGCTGGAAGGGCTTACGCTTCTTGTGCCGAAGGAGCGGGACTGGTCATTCCCGTCCGGACATTCCGGCGCAGCCTTTGCGGCAGCAGTTGCGATTGTCTGTGTCTGCCATGCCTGCCGGATGAAGTGGCTGGCGCTTGTACTGGCATTTTTGACCGCGTTTTCACGGCTGTATGTCGGCGTGCATTATCCGACGGATGTGCTCGGAGGCATTCTGACCGGGACCTTATGCGGCCTTGCCGGGGCGTGGGTAATCCGGCAGTTTTGCCGGATGGAAAAGGATGTTCCCAATGATTGAGAAGATACACATAGCAAAGAAAGGTGGTGGTTTTTATGAAGAACAGTCATAGTACGACAAACAGTGCAACAGATGTTCCTGGGCCTGACCCTATCATAAAAACTGCATATAAGGAGGTTTTTTGCTATGTTGGATATCGAAATGATGAGAGAATACATCGAGCATAAACAGTACGCAAAAATCCGCAGCGAGATCGTAGAGATGAACGAGGCGGATATTGCGGACATGATGGAAGAGCTGGAGCTGCCCGGAAGTGAGCTGATTAAAGTGTTCCGGATGCTGCCAAAGGCGATTGCGGCAGATGTATTCTCTTTTTTACCTATTGAAGTAGAGCAGGAAATTATTACATCGCTGACTGACCGTGAGGCGGCGACGATTATTGAGAATCTGTATGCGGATGACGCGGCGGACCTGATTGATGAGATGCCGGCCAATGTGGTGAAACGGCTGCTTGCACAGACCACGCCGGAGACGCGCCAGGCGATCAATCATCTGCTGCAATATCCGGAGGATTCTGCGGGAAGTGTTATGACCGTGGAGTTCGTGGATCTGAAGGAAAACTATACAGTGGAACAGGCAATTGAACGGATACGAAAAGTCGGGATTGATAAAGAGACCATTAATACTTGTTATGTGACAAATCAGTACCGCAAAATCCGGGGAACCATTTCCTTACGTATGCTGCTGCTCAGCCGGGCAGGAGCGAGGATCGGTGATCTAATGGAAGAGAACGTCATCACGATCAATACGCTGATGGACCAGGAGGAGGTTGCCAGACAGTTCCAGAAATATGACTTTGACGCCATGCCGGTTGTGGACAGTGAGAACCGTCTGGTGGGCATTATTACCGTAGACGATGTCATGGATATTATTGAACAGGAGGCTACGGAGGACATCGAGATGATGGCGGCTATTACTCCGACGGACAAGCCGTACACAAAAACTTCTGTGATAGAGACCTTCAAAAAACGTATACCGTGGCTACTGTTTCTGATGATTTCAGCAACATTTACGGGAGCGATTATCCAGGGTTATCAGAATGCGCTGGCATCGTATGCCGTGCTGACGATGTATATTCCGATGTTTATGGACACAGGAGGAAATGCAGGCGGACAGGCATCCGTAACCATTATCCGGAGTATTTCACTCGGAGAGGTGGAATTTTCTGATATTCTGAAGGTTGTGTGGAAGGAGATGCGGGTGGCGGTTCTGTGCGGTATCACGCTCGCTGTTGTAAATTTTGCAAAACTGATGCTGTTTGATCATGTGGGTATGCAGGTAGCGTTTATTGTTTGCCTGACCATGGTGATTACAGTTATGGTGGCGAAGATCGTTGGCTGTATGCTGCCGATGCTGGCAAAGCAGATTGGCTTTGATCCGGCAGTGATGGCGAGCCCGTTTATCACCACAATTGTGGATGCGGTTTCGCTGGTTATTTATTTCCAGATCGCAACGCGGATGCTGGGAATATAGCAACTGTGGTTGAGGCAGCTGGAAAGGATTTGAAAAATGGGAAAAGAAACAGTAGTCAGACAGAACCGATGTGACCAGGAGATGAATTTCCTGCTGTTTGTGTGCTTTTTTTTCTTTGTTGCCACGCAGCTTTTGATCGGGGAGACCGGGCAGGAGCAGCTGGTGAATAAAGTCAACATGCTCCTGTATGCGGTATTTGTGCCCGGATTTATGTTCCGGATTGGATATCAGTATGGGCGGCTGCGCAGGCAGAATTCCGCACAGCACCGGAAAAGATGGCTTTTGCGGACAGCAGGGCGCTATCTGCTTTATTTCTTTTTACTCACGTTTGCCCTGGAAGTAAAGCAGCAGCTTGTGGGCGCTGCGGTTGCGCAGAAAAAGTATGCGGTGATTCAGGTGCTTGCAGATGTGATTTCTCTGCTGCGGATTCCGTCTGTGTCGGCTGTTTTCTTTGCAATGGCCCTGATGCTTCTCGCGGTTTGGTTTGCGGAGGATAAGCTTGCAGAGCTGGTGAAGTATAAAAAGAAGATGGCGCTTTTGGGCGGTATTTTACTTTTGTGCGCTGCGTTTCGGGTAGAGACAGATGCGTATGTGGTAGTGGCGTCGCTCATTGGTTCTGCTGTGCAGCCAGCTGTTCCGGCTGTTCCGTATTTTGCATTTTTCCTCTTTGGAATCTGGATTGAGGAGAAAAAACCGGCTTTTGAGTGGCATCTGGCGCTTGTCTGCGCGGGCATTACCGGCGTGTCTCTGCTTTTGTATGGAACGTTTGCGCAGGATATCTGCCGTGTTGCCATTTCTGCCCTGCCTGTTTATCTGGTGTATGTTTTTTCAGAAGGGCTTGCAGAGCTGACGCTTCGTTTGAAAGGGCTCCGTTTTGCCTGTGAGAAGATTGAGGCTGTTTTCGGAATTTATTTTATTCTCATGTTTTTGATATCCGCGGCCGGATTATTCTCCGGAGCCGAGATCTGGAAAGTACTCCTTGCGGCAGCGGCTGTGATGGTGCTGATTGCCGCAGCGTTTGCGGGCTTCTGGCTTCTGGCATGGTGCTGCAAAGCAGTGAGCACGTATGTGGAGCAGAAGGTGCGCCATAAAACGGCAGCATATTTTGTGCTGTTTACAGCAGGTTTTGCGTTTGTTCTGTTTCTTGCGTTTTTTGACTTTGTTCTGAGAGGAAAAACACTGATTTACACAGGAGACGGAATTTCCCAGTATTTTCCGAAGGTAGTTTATTTTTCACAGTATATGAAGGACTTGGTGGCTGGATTGTTCGGCGGCCATTTTGAGCTGCCGATGTATGATTTTGCATCCGGCCTCGGAGGAGAGATCACTTACAGTCTGGAACCATTGTATTTTCTGTATGCCCTGTTTGGGGAAGAGCACCTGGAGTTTGCATACAGCCTGGTGACGCTGCTGCGTTTTTATCTGAGCGGTGTGACATTCTCGATTCTGTGCCTCTATTTTAAGAAAAATTATTTTGCGACGTTTTTGGGAAGCGTTGTTTATGTGGTCTGTGGTTTTGCCCTGAATGGAGGGGCCATGCATCCGATGTTCATGGTTCCGATGATTATGCTGCCGCTTTTGATTCTTTCAATCGAAGAAATCCTGCGGCACAAGCGGTGGTATCTGTGTACGGTTTTTGTGGCTGTTTCGCTTTTTTCCAATTATTATTACCTATACATGAATACGATTGCCATGGGCGTTTACTTTCTGGTGCGTTTTTTCTGCCAGAAGGACAGGACGAAAAAAACATTCCGGAATTTTATGGGCAGGGGGCTTGTCATAAGCGGAAGTTATCTGCTCGGTGTTGCGATGTCCTGCATTGTGCTTGCGACCACCTTTGGCCGTTATCTCGGCTCAGGGCGCGGCGATGCGGCTTATATTAAGACTGCCAGTCTGATTTTTTATCGGGCTGAGTGGCTGGTAAGCTGTTTTCTGACGTTTCTTACAACGGCAAATTCACCGGGAGAATGGATGCGTCTGGGACATCTGCCGATTGCCATGCTGGCGGTTGCGTTTCTGTTTTTGCGAAAAGGAAGAAAGGAATTAAAAGTTCTTTCTGTGATTGGCCTTGTTTTTGCGGCATTTCCGGTGTTCGGGTTTATTTTCAGCGGGTTCAGTGCAGTGATCAATCGCTGGTGCTATATGATTACGCTGATTGCAGCTTTTACGGTGACAGAATGTTATCCGGATATGCTTGCATTGAAAAAGTCAGAAAAACGTGTGCTGGCTGGTCTGACAGCAGTGTACGGGTTTCTTGCGTTTTTCGGAAAATATAAGAGTACGCTTTATGTGCAGGCAGCCTTTGTGCTCCTTGTTGTCACATTTCTTGTTCTTCTGTTTAACCAGGAAGAGAACCGGCGTGTATCAAAATCAGTAAAGCAGTGTCTGATGCTTTGCCTGACTGCAGGGATTGTTTTGTACCAGGGCTTTTCTCTGTATGAGATGGACGGTGTGATTCAGGATTTTACGGCCCCGGGTGAGGCTGTTTCGGAGGAAATGAACACACCGCTGCGGGCAGTTGCAGAGGTTGGAGATGAGAGCTTTTACAGGAGCGCGATGCCGAAGCTTGCGTACTATACAAGCAATATGCCGAGTGTGCTCGGATATAACAGCAATACGACGGTCAGCAGTACGTACAATGGCCGTATCAAAGATTACCTGAGGCAGATGGGCTGTACGAGTTACAGCATGACACAGCTCAAAGGAATGAATAACCGGACCTTCCTGGATGCGCTGGCAGCGATTAAATACTATGCTTATTTTGACAAACCGGGGCTTCCGCTGCCGTACGGATATGAGGAAGTGCTGCGCACGAAGATTGACGGAAAAGAGACAACGGTCTGTGAAAACCGGTATGCGCTTCCGATCGGGTATACGTACGATATGGCGATTACGGAGGAGGAGCTGGAAGATTATCCGGTTCTGGAACGTCAGGAAGTCATGCTTCAGCAGGCAGTGCTTTCAGAGGAAGTGGCGCTGGCGGGCAGCACTTATGGGCAGACGCCTGTTATTACAGGCAGGACGGTTGAAATCCGGGATATTACGGAGGAAGGGGCAGTTCTTGAGGAGCATGCTCTTGTGGCAGGTACCGGGGAGGCTCTCGAAAAAGAGATTGACGGAACAGAAAAGAATACGTATAAACTGACACTGGAATTCCGGTCTCTGCCAGATTCGGAAACGTATCTTGTTTTACACGATGCGCGGCTGAAAGGAGATCAGTCTGAGACGCCGATCCGGCTGACGTTCCGGGCAGGGGGAAGCAAGTTCAGTTATACGTTTGAGGCAGAGGATTATCGCTATGGAACAGGCCAGGAGGATTACGTTTTCAATCTTGGTTATCATGAAGAACCTGTGACATCGTGCGAGATCACGATGGACCGTTCCGGCAAAATTGATTTTGAAGAGCTTACGGTTTACAGCCAGCCGATGGAGAACATGGGCCGGTATACGGAAAAACTTACGGAAGATGTACTGGAACAGGTGACGATTGGGACGAATGAGGTGTCAGGGGAAATTTCACTTGACAGGGAAAAGCTTCTGGTACTCAGTATTCCGTATCAGAAGGGCTGGAATGCGTATGTGGACGGAGAAGAGGTTGAAATTCACCGCGCCAATTATACGTATATGGCGCTGCGCCTTGAGCCGGGAAAGCATTCTGTGAAGCTTACGTTTGAGATTCCGGCTGTGAAATACGCCCTTGTCATTATGCCGGGGGCAGTGGTATTATTTATTATATTACTTGCCGCAGAGTGGCTGATAAAACGAAGGAAAAAACAGCCTTAGCTGCGGCCAAAGGAGAGCAATGTGAAATACTCGATTATCATTCCGTGCTACCGCTCGTCCCAGACGATCCGCAAGGTGGTTGAGATGACGATGCAGGAGCTGGAACGTCTGAATAAAAAGGATTATGAATTTGTTCTGGTTGACGACTGTTCGCCGGATGGCGGCGATACGATGGCAGCGCTGCTTTCTCTTGTCCGGGATTATTCGTGCGTGAAGGTAGTGGAGCTTGCGAAAAATGCAGGGCAGCACAATGCTGTGATGGCAGGGCTGAACCATGCCGGGGGAGATGCGTTTCTTGCAATGGATGACGACATGCAGACGCATCCGTCCCAGCTTCAGTACCTTCTGGAAGAGTTTGACAAGGGCTATGACATTGTATATGGTTACTATCCGCAGAAGAAGCACAGCAGGTTCCGGAATTTTGGCAGCTATGTCAATTATCTGTCCGTGCGGATTCTGCTGAAGAAGCCCAAAAATCTGAAGACCTCAAGCTTTTGGATTATCCGGCGTTTTGTCCGGGACTATGCGGTGGAATATAAAAGCGCTTACACGCATTTGCAGGGGCTGTTTTTGCGGACAACACGAAATATCAGCTCTGTACCAATTCAGCATTTTGAGCGGGAGGTAGGGAGCTCTAATTATACGTTCAAAAAGCTTTTGGCACTCTGGTCAAATATTCTCGGGTTTTCGATTGTACCGCTGCAACTTGCAATGTACGCAGGCTTCTTTTTCTCAGTTATGGGGTTGCTTGGCGCTGTTGCAGTCGTTATTCAGAAGCTGGTACGCCCGGCTACGTATATCGGCTGGTCGTCCATGATGGTTGCTATTTGCTTTTTTTCGGGACTCAATCTGTTGTTTATGGGGATGATCGGTGAATATATAGGGAGGATTTTCCTTGGAATGAGCAAAAATCCGCAGTTTGTGGTACGGGAAGTGCATCAAAGGAAAGGGGAGGACGTATGAAAAAGCTGATGATCATGGGAGCCGGGATTTATCAGGTTCCGCTGCTCAAAAAGGCAAAAGAGATGGGGATTTATACGATTGCAGTCAGTATTCCGGGCAATTATCCGGGGTTTGAGGTTGCAGATCAGGTCTGCTATGAGAATACAGTGGATTACGAAAAGGTGCTGGAGATTGCAAAGCGTGAAAAGATTGATGGCATTGTGACAGCAGGGACAGATGTGGCGGTGATTACCATCGGCAAAGTCTGTGATGAGATGGGGCTGTCCGGCCTCAGCTTTGAGGCGGCGAAGATTGCTTCTAATAAAATTCTGATGAAGAAAAAATACGAAGAATACGGAGTACGGACTGCAAGGTTCCGGGAGCTTTCTTTTGAAGATGACATGTATGAGAAAGTGAAAGATCTGAATTTTCCACTGATTTTTAAAGCGATTGATTCTTCCGGAAGCCGTGGAATTATCCGCGTAAATGCGATGGAGGAGTTTGAGGCTGCACGCAATGTGGTAAAGTCAATTACCCGCAATCAGTCTTTTATTATTGAAGAGTTTGTTGAAGGGGAAGAATTCGGCGCGCAGGCGTTTGTGTACCATGGTGAGGTAAAGTTTATCCTTCCACATGGGGATTATGTGTTCCAGGGAGACACGGGGGTACCGGTCGGACATTTTGCCCCGTATAATCTGGACCGGGCAGTGATCGATGACATGAAGGTACAGCTTACAAATGCGGTCCGGGCCATGGGGCTTGACAATTGTGCGATCAACGCGGATTTTATTCTGAAAGACAATCAGACCTATGTGCTGGAGCTCGGAGGCCGTTCCGGCGCGACCTGCCTTGCTGAGCTGGTATCGATTTATTATGGCTATGATTATTATGAAAAGCTGATTCTGGCAGCCCTGGGAGAGGAAGTGGATTTCCCGCAGACGCAGGCTGTTCCGAATGCGAGTATGCTTCTGCGGAGCGACCGCGACGGGGTGATCGCGTCAATCGAAAACAGAAATCAGCCGGATGATGATATTTATGAAATCCAGTTTGACTATAAGGTGGGGGACCCGGTGAAGAAGTTTCATGTGGGACCGCACCGGATTGGACATGTGGTGACGAAGGGCGACACGCTGGAATGTGCGGTAGATAAGCTGCATGAGGTGCTGGATCATATTACGATTACGGTGGAATAAAGGGAAAAAATCTGAAAAAAATAAGCTCGATTAGCAGGTTTATGCGGCTGTGCCGATGGCATGGAGGAAAAGAAGAAAACGCTTGATAAAAGAGTGAGTATGTCATATAATGTGCTTAACAGGACAGCCGGAAGATAGATGAAGCCTATCCGACCCGGCGAAATCAATTAACAGTTACAACAAGTAAGCTGCCCGACTGGCCAAGGTACAGGGCGGCTTACTTGTTTTTTAAATTCAGAATTGCAACGATTAGAAGACCGGCGGTCAAGATAATCATAAATTCTTCGTATGTACTCACAAGCATCATCCTCCTGTCAAGACTCAGGTCGGATGGCATGCACGCCCTCCCGGCTGCCCGGGTAAGCATATTATATTGTTATGGTGCAGAGTTCTCACCGCGAAAGGTGAAAACGGTATTACCTTGATCAGCTCAAATAGAACATCCGGAGGGCGCCTGGCCCTCTATTTTTTTTGTTTGTTTTTCAGCATGTGAAGAATGGATTTCAGATGTGGTGTAAAGTACTTGAAGCCGAGCGGAACGAGGCACAGGGCAATGGCCCAGCGAAGGAGAAAATGGCGGGAATAGAGCAGCATAGTGATGATGCACAGTACAAAGTATCCGCAGGAGATCCGCAGAGTCTGGCGCAGAGGGATCAGCTGTTTTTTAGTCAGCCTTTTTTCCATGGCCGCCTGTATACACAGGAGGACAAGATAGCTGAATGCGGTTGTGTAGGCAGCTGCCTGATAACCAAAATGCAGGATGCATACATAATTTAAAATAACGTTTAAAATCATCACAGAAACAGTGGAAACTGCAACTGCGCCGGTCTTTTTGTAATAATTCTGGACAGCGGTATAGCTGTAGCTGTAAAAGCGAAACAGGGTACCAGTTACCATGGGGGCAATCAGATAAATGGCGTCCCCGTATTTATTTCCGCCGAGAATCAGCACGATCTCAGGCGCAAACAGAACGAGAAGCCAGGAGATCACGCCAAAGGAATGCATGAGGATGTTCCAGCCGCGTGCGATATCCGAGTCTTCCCTGCGTGAAATTTTTTCGTACATCCAGGGAAGCCAGGCATTCCAGACAGAATCCTCGAGAATCCAGATAATGTAGGAAACATTTGTGGCAAGGTTGAAGATGGAACCGCTGATCTTTCCGACCATGTGGGAAACCATAAGCTTGTCAGCCTGGTTCATAATCTGAATGGAAAGAACCTCAGGAATCAGGGGCAGACTGAAGCGCAGCGCATACCGCCAGTATTCCAGATTGACCAGTTTTTTTCCCTGCCAGATCATCAGTGCAGCGGCAAAAAATCCCCCGAGAATCATGGGAATGTAATACCCGCCAATGCGCAGCGCAACGAGTGCGTCCTCATGTCCGCTGGTTTTTCCGAGATAAAGAAGCAGTACG
>CAOJHI010000078.1 GCA_948436005.1 uncultured Lachnospiraceae bacterium | reverse complement strand
GCTCCTTCAGCCAGTTTTCTGCCTTTTTACACGTGCTGCATTTCGGATAACATACAAATAAATTCATTTTCTCATACGTCCTTTCTTATAAATCAAAACATCCTCCGCCAATAAACTCCCGTATCAGTGAGTTATTCGGAATACTGTCGCCCGGTATCGGCAGAAAATAGTCAAGAAATTTCAGCAGGCGCTTCGCTTCCTCGTATTCCTTTTCCTCCGGACTGACTGAAAACAACAGCGGCTCCGCATACTGTTTTAAAACTGCCAGTTCATAAATCAAAGCGGAATTAAACATAATGTCAGCATCATCCTGATACGGAAAAATATAATTTTCCTCACCGCGGCGTACAGACGGCCACATTTCAATCGTCCGCCTTGCATCTGCCCCTCTCGTTCTTGCATCGCGCACAATCCGCCGCAACAGCCTGCCGTCTGTTGTCGGGATTCGGTTATGCTCGTCAATATTCAGCTGTGTCAGGGCGCTGATATAAATTTTAAACTTACTTTCCTTCGGAAGGCGGTTTGTCAGTCTGTCATTCAGGCAATGTATCCCCTCGATCAGCAAAATGTCATCTTTTCCCAGCGTCTTATACTTCCCTTTATATTCCCGCTTTCCGGTTTTAAAATTAAAGCTGGGGAGCTCCACTGTCTTTCCTGCCAGCAGATCTTCCATGTCCTGATTCAGCTGCAGAATATCAATTGCTTCCAATCGTTCAAAATCCGGTTTTCCTTCTTCGTCAAGCGGCGTCTTTTCCCGGTTTACAAAATAATCATCCGCAGCGATCGGATGCGGCCGCAGACCATATACCGAGAGCTGAGTGGAAAGGCGGTGCGAAAAAGTTGTTTTTCCTGAAGAAGAAGGACCGGCAATCAGCACAATCTTTTTTTCCGGGGAAGCCGCGATCTGGGATGCCAGCTCCGCAATCTTTTTCTCATGGTACGCCTCCTGAATCATAATCAGATCCTTGACCTTATTGTGTACAATATAATGATTCAATGCTCCGACTGTCGGGATTCCAAGCCGTGCTCCCCATTCCATGGATTCTTTCTGTACATGGAAAATCTTTGATTCCGGTGCAAATGCCGGAATTTTTTCCGGTTCATGGCCGGACGGGAACAGCAGTACAAATCCGTCTGCATACAGCTTCAGGTCAAAATGTTTCAGATAAGAGGTATCAGGAAGCATATAGCCGTAAAAATAGTCCTCAAATTTTTCCAGGCAGTAAAGATTCACTTTTGAGGCACGGCGATAGCGAAGCAATTCGCTTTTATCATACATCCGGTACTCGCTGAATTTCCTGCGGGCCTCGTATGTATTCTCCGTCTTTTTCTCGATCGGCAGCGCTGCCTCTGCGAGCTCCTGCATATACCTTTTTACCTGATCGAGAAAATCCTGCGTAAGCTGCGCCTCTCCCTGCATCGTACAGTAGTAGCCGCCGCTGACTGCAAAATGTACGCCAATACGGTCAATCAGACTGTTATCACCAACTGTATGGTAGATCGCTTTCAGCATCATCAGAACCAGGCTCCGCGCATATGTACTGTGCCCCGCCTTGCTCTCTGTTGTCAGAAATTCCAGATGGCATCCATCCGGTACTGTCTTGTGAAGCTCCCGAAGCCGGCCGTCACATCGTGCGAGTACAATCGGATATTTTTGGTCCTTCTGATGCTGCCGCGCAATGTCAAGATAGCGCACTCCATCCTCATATACTTCCTGCTCGTTATTTACCCAAACAGTAATTTTGCCGTTCTCCATGATACTCCCCCTTCTCTATGCAAAAAATCTGTCAGATTACCGTAAATGGCTCTTTTTCTTTTACTTCCTTAATTTTCAGTTCCGGAAATGCTTCCCGCAATTCCTGCGCCATCCCGGGAACAAAGATATGCTCAATACCATAATGCCCTGCATCTATAACTGCCATTCCCTGATCCACCGCATCAAGGCCGTCATGATGGCCGATGTCACCGGTGACGAGTAGGTCTGCGTTCGCTGACAAAGCCGCACCAATCATACTTTTTCCAGAGCCCGGTGACACTGCGATGCGTTTGATTTCTTGATCCGGGCTTCCGAACAGCCTCACAGATTTTAACTCAAATGCTTTTTTAACATATTCACAATACTCTCCTGCTGTCATCTTCCCTGACACAGTTCCAACACTGCCAATCCCGTAAACACTTCCGTCATCCCGGATCCCTGTTATTTCCAGAATCTGCGTTTTCTTTAATTTGAGCGCTTTTTCCGCCAGCTCCGTCATCTTCAGGACATCATAATTCGTATGGACTGCATAGTGTGCAATACCATTTTCAACCATATCAAAAACTTTCTGCCCCTGAAAATTTCCATCTGTAATATTCTTGATCCCTGAAAGCAAAAGCGGATGATGTGTCACCAGAAGATCAGCCCCCCAGGAGATACACTCCTGAATCACATGATTGGTCGCATCCAGGGCTACCATGATCTTTTTTACCGGATGGGAACTCTTCCCGACCTGAAGCCCCGGATTATCCCAGTTCATTGCATAAATCGCCGGATAGCGGTCTGCAAGTTTCTCAACTACTTTTTCTATTTTCATACTATATGTCTCCTTATTTATGCCTTTTAATTTACATTTTCTTATTTATATCTCCTAAAAAACTCCATATCGCTTTATAAACAGATATTTTCCGGTTCTTTATAAAGCTCAAGTATCTCCCCAATCATCCTCAGCTCTTCTTCAACCTCCTGCCGCCTGCGGACTGCCCCTTCTCCCTGCTGCCCGGCAAGAGCCTCCTGTATCTGCCGGCCCGTCCGCCCTTCACTTAGCAGAAACTCCTTCAGAACCGGATGCCGCTCTTTGATCAGAAACGGCCCGAATCTCAGCTCTTTCTCTGTCAGAGGAGCTGCCAAAACGCCGGCCTGCTCTCTTGGCACGGCCCGCATCATGGGATAAAACTTCTGTTCTTCACAGATCATCTCCTCATTGACGATCTGCCAGCCCGCTTCTTCAATATGTGCACGAACAGCCCGAATATCCGACTGCGGCTGTAAAATCAGCTCCCGGCAGCCTGTAAGCCTGTCCCTGCCTTCTTTTAAAATACGCACCATAAGCGGGCCGCCCATACCCGCAATTATAATACTTTCCGCCTCCTTGCAGTGCAATGCGGCCAGTCCGTCTGAAAGCCTTGTTTCGATTAAAGCTTCAAGACCTGCTTCCTGAATATGTCTCTGTGCTTTTTCCAGCGGCCCTCTGTTCACATCCATGGCCAGCGCGCGCGGAATCGTTTTATTTGACACAAGATAAATCGGTATGTACGCGTGGTCGGTTCCAATATCCGCAAGGATACTGCCGGAAGTTACCATACCGGCAACCGCCCTCAGCCTTTTTGAAATTTGCATATGATAACCTCCTTTTTCAGCAAAACCTATCCTCTTACCAAACTTTTTTACTCAAGATAATCCCGGAGTTTCCGGCTCCTGCTCGGATGCCGGAGCTTTCTAAGAGCCTTTGCTTCAATCTGCCGGATTCGCTCCCGCGTCACATTGAACTCACGGCCAACCTCTTCCAATGTTCTCGCGCGGCCGTCCTCCAAACCAAAACGCAGACAAAGCACCCTCTGCTCACGCTGCGTCAGTGTTGAAAGCACTTCCACAAGCTGTTCCCGCAGAACCGTATAAGTCGCAGCCTCCGAGGGCACAGGAAGCCGGTCATCCCGGATAAAATCACTCAGATGACTGTCCTCTTCTTCCCCGACCGGGGTTTCCAGGGAAACCGGCTCCATAGCGATATTCAGAATCTCCTGCACTTTCTGCACCGGCATATGCAGCTTGTCCGCAATCTCCTCCGGTCTCGGTTCTCTGCCAAGCTCCTGCACAAGTGCACGCGAAGTACGCACCACACGGTTCATGGTTTCCACCATATGAACAGGAATCCGTATGGTCCGTGCCTGATCTGCAATCGAACGGGTAATTGCCTGGCGAATCCACCAGGTTGCGTACGTACTGAATTTAAAGCCCTTCTGATAATCGAACTTTTCCACAGCTTTAATCAGGCCGAGATTGCCTTCCTGAATCAGATCAAGAAGCTGCATGCCCCTGCCCGCATATTTTTTTGCAATACTGACCACCAGACGCAGGTTCGCCTCTGCAAGTTTTTCCCTGGCTGCCTCATCCCCGTCGCTCATACGCTTTGCCAGCATCATCTCATCTTCTGAGGAAAGAAGCGGTATCTTACCGATTTCCTTCAGATACATCCGCATCGGATCATCCATGGATACTCCGTCAGATAGCTCCGCTTCCGGCTCATCCGGAATTTCTTCCTCTTCCATCAGCAAAACGGGGTCGTCCGCAGGCAGCTTCTGCCCGATATGGATTCCTTTCGCTTCAAGATAATCCAGAACATGTTCATATTCTCCGGCACCTAACGCCTGACCACTTAAAAAATCCTGAATTTCTTCATATTCCAGCACATTCTGCTGTCCTTTTGCCTTTTCTATCAGTTCATCAAGTTTCTTTGGTAGGTCGATTATCTGTGTGCCCATCTGATTCCCGCCTTTCCGGTTTGTCCGGGTATTGCTTTTTGTTATTTAATAACTATAGTCTGTCCGTGTTACAAAGAAATATGCAGCCTCCCCAACTCCTTCAGTCTTCTTTTTGCATCAATTAATTTCTGAAGCCCCACAATATCGGACGGATCAAGCGCAGCCGTCTTCTGCTCAATTCCGTATTCCATCACTTTGTAGAGCGTCTCCTGAATTGCCTTTTCCTGTTCTTTTTCATTTTCTACCGGTACTGCTGTATTAAAAAGCTGCGCAACAGCACGCTGCTGTTCCGGGTCCGTAAAATAATTTGTTATCCTGGCCGGATTCAGTTCTCCCTTTTCCAGCTGTTCGTACAACATAGACGCCACATTCTGATACAGCTCGTCCGAAAAATCCTCCGGGCGGACATAATTCGAAATCATGGAGAACAATTTGGGATATTCAGTCAGCCACGTCAAAATCAATCTCTGTGATACCCGAATGCCATCCTCTTTCTCCTGGCGCCTCTGCGGCCTTACAGGGGCTTTTCGCACCGGAACGCCCTGCATCAGTACATTCAGGACCATTTTCCGCATTCCTTCAAAGGAAATCTGAAAGCGTCCCGCAACTGCCTCGATATAATTTTCCCGTTCCAGCTCCAGCTCAAATTCCGCAATCCTGGACGCTACAGCCTGAAAAAATTTTGTTTTGCTGTCCGGATCTTTCATATCATACGATTTCTGCAAAATCGATAATTCAAACAAAAAGCTGTTCTCTGCCGCATCGATGCGCTCCTGAAATGCTTCCTGACCAAGTGCCTTGATAAATTCATCCGGGTCCTTGTACGGGTCCATATGCAGTACCCGGGTGGAAATCCCCGCTGTCTTCAATAGCGGAATCGCCCGAAGTGCAGCCCGAATCCCCGCTTCATCGCTGTCATACGTCAGAATCACCTCATCTGTATACCGCTTTAAAAGAGAGGCATGCTGGCTCGTGAGCGCTGTTCCCAGTGATGCAACCGCATTCGTAAAACCGGCCTGATGCATTGAGATCACATCCATGTACCCCTCGCAGACCAGAAGATAACGTTTTTTTGATACCCTCGCATAATTCAGGCCATACAGGTTCCTGCTTTTGTCAAAGATCACAGTCTCCGGTGAGTTCAGATACTTCGGTTTTCCGTCTCCCATCACCCGGCCTCCAAACCCGATCACTTTATTATTCACATCCATGATCGGAAACATGACGCGGTTCCAGAACTTATCGTACATGCCCTGTTTTTCATTTACCTGCATCAGTCCGGATTCCTTTAAGAGCTGATCCGAAATTCCCTGCTTTTTCAGATAACGGTACAGGGCGTCACTGTACGGCCCAGCGTATCCGATTCCGAACCGCTTGATGGTCTCATCACTCAAGTTCCTGTTTTTCAGGTACTGCATTGCCTTCTCGCCCTGCTGCGTGCGCAGAACATAGCAAAAGTACCTAGCTGCCGTCTTATTAATCTCCCGGACAGCTGATTTCAAATCCTGCTGCCTTCTCTCCTCCCCTGTATACTCCTGCTCCGGAAGCGTGATGCCGGCCCGTTCTGCCAGCAGCTTCAAGGCTTCCGGAAACGTATAATTTTCATATTCCATAACAAACGTAAACACGTTGCCTCCGGCTCCGCAGCCAAAGCAATAATACATCTGCTTTCCCGGACTGACGGAAAAGGAAGGCGATTTTTCGTTGTGGAACGGACACAGGCCGAAATAAGAACTGCCTTTTCGCTGCAGCTTTACATAGCCGGAAATCACATCCACAATATCATTTCTTGACCGCACTTCTTCTACAATTTCATCTGAATAATACATATCTTCCCCGCCTTCTGTCACCTCTGCCATGACTCGGGTACAAACAGCTCTTTATATTTATGAATTGCATACGAATCTGTCATACCCGCAATATAATCACAGACCACCCGCTCCTGCGGCTCTCCTTTTTCCTGCATCAGAAACTGATATTCTGCCGGAAGCTGTTCGGGATATTCGTTATAATAGCGATACAGCTCCTGAATCATGCGAATCGCCTTGTCTTCCTCTCCTTTGGCTGCCTGATTGCTGTAGACATGCCGGAACATAAACGCCCTCAGATACTTCATGGCTGACTCCATCCGGTCAGACATCACAATCCCGCCGCGGCCTTCGCTGTGTTCTACCACATCATGAATCAGTGTATTCAGGCGCATTCTCGTTGTATCGCCCATAATCCGCCGGCTTTCCTCCGGAATATCCTCTTCGTGCAAAATACCGGCCCTCTCTGCATCATCAATATCATGATTGATATACGCAATTTTATCACAATAGCGCACAATCTGTCCCTCCAGCGTATGAGGCGACCCTGACGTACGGTGATTGCGGATGCCATCCCGCACCTCCCAGGTCAGATTCAAACCTTCTCCGCCTTTTTCCAGCAGCTCTACCACCCGGACACTCTGCTCATAATGCGCAAACCCATAAGGACTAACTGCTGCCAGAGCCCGTTCTCCTGCATGTCCAAACGGCGTATGCCCCAGATCGTGCCCAAGCGCAATCGCATCTGCCAGATCCTCATTCAGCCGGAGCGCTTTTGCTATTGTCCTCGAAAGCTGTGCAACCTCCAGGGTATGCGTCAGCCTTGTCCGATAATGGTCCCCCTCGGGTATTAAAAACACCTGTGTCTTCTGTTTCAGCCTGCGGAACGATTTGCTGTGCAAAATCCTGTCCCGGTCTCTCTGGTATACTGTACGGATATCGCAGGCCTCTTCCTCCTTCTCCCTTCCCCGGGAATACCGGCTGAATGCTGCATAAGGACTGAATACGGCAAGTTCCAGCTCTTCCGTTTTCTCTCGTATCGTCATGGTTTTTTCACCTCTTTTATTATTATATTCTAAACAGGCGGTATTTTTCCATTATTTTTCTTATTTTTTTCAAATTTTTCATAATTTCCTGTACTTTTTACAGCAAATGTCTTTCCGTCTGTCGTGATACGAACCGCGCCGCACTCTGCTGTCACCCAAAGATCGCTTCCTGCATCCGTAAGCCTGTCTACAGTTTCCCGCGCCGGATGGCCATACAGATTTTCTCTGCCGCAGGAAATCACAGAAATCCCAGGCTGAACCTGCGTAAGAAATTCCTGTGCGGACGCCCCGGCTGAGCCGTGATGGCCCACCTTCAGTACAGCCGCGTGCAAATCCGCACCGGAGGCCGCCAGCCTGCGCTCCGCCTCTCCTTCCAGATCTCCTGTAAAAAGCATCCTGAACTGCCCGTAATCCAGCATCAAAACCATGGAATCCTCGTTCTTCTCCCCCGTAAGGGTTCTCCTTTCCGGGGCCAGACATAAGATTCTCCAGGCATGGTCCGTCCCCTCTCCTCCTGCTATGTTTCCTCCCGCTTCCATACGGGAAACCTTCAGTCCCTTTTCCCCTGCCATCTGCCGAAGCTCCTGAAAGTCAGTCTGCTCTGCACACGGCGGCAGCACGATCTGCTTCACGGAGATGCCATGCACATTTCTTCCTCCGGCTCCGGCCTCGTACGACGCAATATATTCCACAATCCCATTGATATGGTCTTCATCTGCATGCGACAGAAAAATATAATCAAGTTCCGCAACACCATAATATTTTACCGCAGGCCCGATTACATATTCCCATATGTGAGCCCTGGAAGAGCTTCCCCCGTCAATCAGACAGTTCTCACCCGTCGGCAGCTGCACCAGGGCGCAGTCACCCTGACCGACATCCAGGCAGTCGATCTGAAGCTTCCTCCCCGGGCGCACGGTCAGAACAGCCAGACAAATCACTCCTGTGCAAAGCCAGATCCCCCGCATCGCCCATTTTCCGCAAATCTTTTCTGTCCTGTGCCGATTTAATCTCCGAATACGAGGCCGCACCATCCTGGATGTCAGCCACGCAGTCCCAAGCAATATTATATAATAAACGACAATTCTCCACTTTTCAGGACGTCCTGTCACCCATACCGGAACCGGCAGCTTCTGCTCAAACCGACACAGCCACTCAAATCCATCCAAAAGATATCTGACCGGCGCGGCAAAAAACATCCCCGCCTGTACAGAAATAAGCCCAACACACGCCGCAGCCATCCCGCATGCCATCAGAACACCCATAAGCGGCACTACTGCCAGATTTGCTGCCATGCTCCACGGCGATGCCTGAAAGAAAAAATACGCAGTAAACGGGAGCGTGCCAAACCATACGGTCAGCGAAGTAACTGCCGCCTTCCCGGCTGCCCCTGATAACCGACAGGCCCTCAAAACAGCACCTGTCAGCACTGCCAGGGTCAGTACTGCTGAGAACGATAGCAGAAACGACGCCTGGTACAGGTTCCTGACATCTTCGGCTGCAAGGAGCACTGCTGCAACCAAAATCCCTGTCAGCATATCATAACTCCTCCCGCACATCTGTGCTCCAAGCCAGAGTAAAAACATGATACCGGCCCGCTGCGCGGAAATGCTGAAGCCAGTCATCAGAAGATAAAAGGTCAGAACACTGCCTGAAAGCAGGGCTGAACTACGAAAACCACACCCAACTCTTCGCAGAATCCTGAAACACACCATACCAATCAGGGAGATATGAAGCCCTGAAATCGCCAAAATATGAGAAATTCCGCCCTCCTGATACTGCTGTTTCCACTCACGCTCCATCCAGCTTTTTTCTCCCAGGCTGACTGCTGAAATCGTTCTTGCCGCACGTTCCGGCAGTATCTGGCTGTAAGCGTCCCGAAGCGTCCCGCGCACCCGATATGCCCAGGAGGCCAGACCCGAGGCTTTTGCCTCAACGGAAAGAATTTCTGCACGCCTTAACTGTCCAAACGTATTTTGGGTCCAATAATGCGCTTTTGCATCAAATTCGCCTGGATTTGACGCACTTTCATACTCCCGGAACTCTCCCTGTACACAAATGGTATCCCCTGGCTGTATTCCCGTATATTCTGTTGTAAAAACGAGATTTAAATCAGATATCAAAGACAAAACAGAAATTTTCTTTTTTTGAATGCTCAGATGGTTCAAAGACAGGCGTATGCCTGCAGATAATTTTTCACACTTCTCTACCGTTCCCCGGACCATAATCATGCCGCTTTGCTGCTGCGCTTTCAGCAAAGCTTCCGCTGCTTTTTCCGGGAAACCGCGGCCGCGGTTCCCCGTTTCACACAGCAAAAATAGAAACAGCAGAACAACTGCGCAAAATACGCTCAGCGTTCTTTTCAAGCTGTCACTCCTTTTTATTTTTTCTCAGGCAGCAGGCTCCTCTGTCTGCATGGAGCTCTGTTCGATATAGGAACGGTCCATCATGAATACCTGATTCAGGTCAACCTTATTCCAGAACAGTACATCACTGTCGCCATTGATCTCGAACTTCACACCGGAAATGCCATCGCAGGTATCACAGATTGAATTTACAACTGCATACAGGGCAACTGCGGCATCCGGCGGATTCTCCGACGGCGCATTGTTCACGCTCTCATCAAAATTAATTGTACAGATACCGTTTTGAATGTAAACATTCTGAATCCGCACGCCGCTACCGAGAACTGCCTTGTGCCCTGACTCCTCCGGGCCCGCGAGAAGCTGCTCTACTACAACGCGTTCCTGTACCATATTGCTGGAATAATGGAGGCTCCGCGTCTCCTTCACAAGCTGGTCCCCGTCGCTGTCCGCGAAATACAGAATCAGCGTTGCGTACTGATAGGAATTGATGCCTCCTTCTTTTGTATCAATAAAGGAGTTCGCATCCATCGGCTGCACCGGTTCTCCGTCTGCATCCTTCAGCTGTTCTTTATCTACCGTAATCATAACCTTTGCCACACCGGGAACCTGAGAAAAGGTCTTAACAATCGCAGCACGTAAAAGCACCTCCTGCGTATTGCTCAGATTATAATATTCCCCGGAACAATCAATACGCAGCGCGTCAATGCCTCGCTCATAACCATTGACCGTCACGCCCCCTGCAAATACACTCATAAGGCCGGACGCCCCCGCAGGGGGATTCCTCAGCTGTCCGAGCAGCTCGTCCATCATTTCCTCAAAGGTCTGTGCCTGCGGATAATAGTCAGACTCTGCCAGCCGTGTTCCGGCCTGATTGACATAGTATAATTTATAGCTGTTCTCCTTCTCCTGCTTTTTCCCGCAGCCCCAAAGTACAAACAGAGATACTGCACACAGAAGCAGAAGCCTTCTTTTTCTTTTCACCAAATGCCTCCCGTCGCATAGGCTGTTTCCCGTATTACGGCACATATTTCAGCGGGATACGCACCGTAAAGGTGGTTCCCTCCCCTTCTTTGCTGTACACCTTGATCGCACCGTGATGCATCAGAACAGCGCTCCGCGTGATTGCCAGTCCCAGTCCGGTTCCTCCGATTTCTCTGGAATGAGATTTGTCAACCCGGTAAAAACGTTCAAAAATATGTTCCTGGTCAGCTTCCGGAATTCCCATACCGGAGTCCTCCACCTTTACATAGAAATATTTGCTGTCAATATTCAGGGAAACATGCACCCAGCCGTCTTCTTTATTATATTTAATCCCGTTCTCGACAAGGTTCGACAGCGCCAGCGTCAGCTTTGTCTCATCCACTTCCGCCAGAATCGGCTTAAAGCTTTCAAGTACCAGATCAATATTCTGTTTGGCAGCAATCGGGCGCAGACGCTTGAGAATCAGCTCAATCAGCTGATTGATATTAGTCTCCTTAATGTTCACGTCAGAAGATCGCTTGTCCATTTTTACAAGAGACAGAAGATCCGTGATAATCTTGTTTTCACGGTCAATCTCTTCCGCGATATCACTCATAAACTCCTGGTAGAGTTCTGCCGGAACATCCTTTTGTGCCAGAAGCGAATCAGCCAGCACCTTCATGGACGTGATCGGCGTCTTGAGCTCATGGGAGACATTGGAAACAAACTCCTGCCGTGATTCTTCCTGAATCTTCAACCGCTTGAGCATACGGTTATACGCCTCTGCAAGCATCTTTGTCTCTGTATACTCTGGAATGGAAATTCCCTCGTCATCAATCACGTTTCCCTGCATGCCTTCCAGAGAACGTGTAATCTTTCCGAACGGTTTTGTCAGAACCCTTGCCACATAATACGCTGCAGCCAGAATCAGAATTGTGATCACAACCTGCAGAATCAGAACTGTGTTGCTCAGCGCATCCTTACCATCCTTCACATCCTGTGTGGACAGGCTGACAATCATAATTCCTTCCGTAGACTTTGTATCCGGATTTTTCACCGGAAGCGTCAGTTCCAGAAATTCATTTTCTTCGTTATAATTCGTTGAATCGGTGCCAAGAAAACATTGGAGCACCTCCTCTGAAATAATTACTTTATCCTCGTCAATCTCATAAGTATCCCGGACAATCCGAAAACTGCTGTTTACAATAATCACTCTGCCATTGTAAATACTAGCAAGCTGCACAAGCTGCTTATCCACCT
>CAOJHI010000077.1 GCA_948436005.1 uncultured Lachnospiraceae bacterium | reverse complement strand
CAGTGGTTTGAGCGGACGCTCGATGATTCAGCAAACAAACGTCTTTCTATTCCGGAAGGATTCCTGGCAGTGGACGGCATTCTGGATCTCTGCCTCAATGTAACAGACGGCCTGAAGGTATACCCGAAGGTAATAGAGAAACGCCTGATGGCAGAGCTGCCGTTTATGGCAACGGAAAATATTATGATGGATGCAGTAAAAGCCGGCGGCGACCGCCAGGAGCTGCACGAAAAAATCCGGACGCTTTCCATGGAAGCGGGCAGAAATGTAAAAGAAGAAGGAAAAGAGAACAATCTCCTGGAGCTGATTGCAGCAGATCCTTCCTTTAATATGACGCTTGAGGAGCTTCAGAAATCAATGGAGCCGTCGCGGTATACTGGACGCTCGAAAGAACAGGTGGAGCGGTTTGTAAATACGGTGGTTCAGCCGGTGCTTGAAGCGAATAAAGATCTGCTCGGCGTTACGGCAGAGATCAATGTATAAGCGATAGCAGATTATCTGGTATTTGGCCGGATAAAATTTGCAGACAGTAGAAAACTACGAAAAGAGATCGTTTGATGACGGCGGCGTAGCAGCAAAACAACAGCGGTTACACACAGCCGTATACAGGAGGAGACATTATGGTACAGGCAGTAGTAGGAGCTAACTGGGGAGACGAAGGTAAAGGAAAGATTACGGATATGCTTGCAGAGAAAGCAGATATTATCGTAAGATTTCAGGGCGGAGCAAATGCAGGCCATACGATTGTGAACAATTATGGAAAGTTCGCGCTGCATACGCTGCCTTCAGGTGTATTTTATGACCACACGACAAGTATTATCGGAAATGGCGTTGCGCTGAACATTCCCGTACTTTTTGAAGAAGTAAAAAGTATTGTGGACCGCGGTGTCCCGGCACCGAAGATTCTGGTGTCAGACCGCGCACAGATTGTGATGTCCTATCACATACTGTTTGATCAGTGCGAGGAGGAGCGGCTTGGCGGCAAATCCTTCGGCTCAACAAAGTCCGGCATTGCACCGTTTTATGCAGATAAGTTTTCAAAAATCGGTTTCCAGGTAAGCGAGCTTTTTGACGACGCTCTGCTTGAGGAAAAGGTACAGCGCATCTGTGATCTGAAAAATCCGATTCTGGAGCATTTGTATCACAAACCGGCCCTTACACCGGAAAGCCTGATGGAGGAGCTGCACAGCTATAAGACAATGGTAGAGCCGTTCGTATGCGATACAGCGTCTTATCTGTATCAGGCACTGCAGGAAGGAAAAAATATTCTTCTGGAAGGCCAGCTTGGTTCGCTGAAAGATCCGGATCACGGCATCTATCCGATGGTTACATCTTCTTCCACACTGGCAGGCTATGGTGCAATCGGCGCAGGCATTCCGCCGTACGAGATCAAAAAGATTGTTACAGTATGTAAGGCATATTCCAGCGCAGTCGGCGCAGGTGCATTTGTCAGCGAGATTTTCGGAGAAGAAGCGGACGAGCTCAGAAAGCGCGGCGGTGACGGCGGTGAGTTCGGTGCAACGACAGGCCGTCCGAGAAGAATGGGATGGTTCGACTGTGTGGCCTCAAAATACGGCTGCAGGCTGCAGGGTACGACGGACGTTGCATTTACCGTACTCGATGTACTTGGCTATCTGGATGAGATTCCGGTATGCACCGGATATGAGATTGACGGAAAAATAACAACAGATTTCCCGACTACTGCGCTTCTGGAAAAAGCAAAGCCGGTATTTGTGAAGCTTCCAGGCTGGAAATGTGATATCCGCGGCATCCGCAAATATGAGGAGCTGCCGGAGAATTGCAGAAACTATATTGAGTTTGTAGAGAAACAGATTGGTTTCCCGATTACAATGGTATCAAACGGGCCGGGAAGAGACGACATTATTTACCGTTAGGGGAAACGAATCCGGGCGGCAGACTGGAAAAACAAATAGAAGAACAAATGCAAGAACAAATAAAACAACAATGATTGTGGGGCTGTCGGCAGAGAAATCTGCCGGCAGTTTTTCTATGCCTACGGGAAAACAAAGAAAATAGGTTAGTAAGTGCTGACAGATGACTGGCACCCGAGTTGGGAAAGAAATCTTCCCTACTCGATGAAGGGACGCATATGAAAATTAGCCGTTCACGGCATGCGCCCGCAGGTCGAGTCGGGGAAAATCCTCTCTACTCAAAGAATACCACTCAACTTCTGTAAGAAAAAGTGTTTGCTTAAGTAAACAGCACAAAGTATAATAAAAACAGGTGTGGATGGGAGGAATATTATATGACTGAAAAACAGCAGATTATATATATGCAGGTGAGGATCATGCGACTTGCGTCTGAAGCATGGAATTTGCCGATAGAAACAATTTCTGAAATATTTTCTAAATTTGATGTTCTTCAGTATATTAAGAGTTGTTTCGGAATCTTTCATGTAGAAGGCGACGATGCGATATTTGATGATGTAACGGCGTATCTTGAAAATAGAGGGGGATTGAGTAGTGCTGGAATTGATTGATGGTTTGGCCCTTTATCATGGCAGCTATTGTGAAGTAACAATGCCCGATTTAAATAAGTGCGCAAGGTATAAAGACTTTGGAACCGGATTTTATTTGACAACATCAAAAAAACAGGCGGAAAGTTTTGCTGGGATTTCAACTAGAAAAGCAGTTGCAAATGGTATCGTACCTACTGAACAGAGGTATGGGGTTGTATCCAGTTTTAAGGTAATGTTTGAGGGAGAGCTGGATGTGTATATTTATAATGAAGCTGATGCAGATTGGCTGCATTGTATCGTTGGACACCGAAAAAAGAAAGCTTTTCCTGAAATCGTTGAGAAATTAAAAACTTGTGATGTTATAGCGGGCAAAATTGCAGATGATAATACGAATGCAACGATAACAGCCTATATGGTTGGAACTTTTGGACAACTGGGCATGAAATCCGCAGATGATATGTGTATTAGTTTATTACTTCCGGAAAGATTGCAGAATCAGTTTTGTTTTAGAACAAATAAAGCTCTTAAATGTCTGACATTTATGGAAAGTGAGAAAATATGGCTATAGAGAAAACGATTACGGAAGAAGCAAAAAAAAATGCAATAGATCTGGTTATAACAATGGTTGTTGATGAATTGTCAGAGGATTTGCGGTTGCAGCCAGAAGAAATATTGATAAAATTTTTATCGTCGAACACCGGAATACTTTTGTATGATGAGGATACAAAGCTCTGGTGGGACGGCCCGTCTGCTGTTGCGGATATGTATAAAAAAGAAATTTCAGAGTAAAAATGCAGGCGAATGAAAGACGGAACAGTTTTCATTCGCCTGTTTCGGTGTGGCAGAAAGTAGATTCGATTGTCCAGGATATCACTCCGTTTCTTCCGGGTTTTCTATGTCCGTGTGGCGGGTGCCAAGGACACGTGCGACCAGCATCATACCGTAAAACAGACACGGAATAATTACAGTACAGGCAATAGAAGCCATCAGCATGTTTTTGCTGGCAGGATTTGCAGAGACAGCGAGAATCAGGGTGATCAGGTACATGCCGGCGAGCAGGACTGCGCCGAGCAGTGCGAAAATACGTTTTGCTTTTTTCATAATAAATTCCTCCTGAAGGGGGCCGGTTTAGAAGTTCTGTTTTACATTCTATCAGAAAATGCCGGAAAAAGGAAGTTTATGTGGGCATATGTTTTGGTAGTAAGAAAAAAAGAATTATGTTATACTTATGTTCTTGGTTTTTGGAATCACGGAAAAGTTCAGGAGAAAAGGATGAAAAAATAATGAGCATGGCAGTTGTAACACTGAAAAAGGGCGAGGGGAGAATGCTGAAAGCAGGAGGCCTCTGGATTTTTGATAATGAAATAGAGCGTGTAGAGGGGCTGTTGGATAATGGCGACATTGTAACCGTACAGGATTTTGACGGATATGGTCTGGGAAAGGGATTTTTGAATGAAAACTCGAAAATCCGGGTACGTATGATGACACGCAGCGCGCAGCAGGAGATTGATGAGGATTTCTTGCGGAAGCGGGTGCGCGATGCCTGGGAATACCGCAAAAAGGTGACTGACACCGGGAGCTGCCGCCTTATTTTTGGTGAGGCTGATTTTCTGCCGGGGCTTGTGGTGGATAAGTTTTCTGATGTACTGGTCGTGCAGTCACTGGCACTTGGGATTGACCGGATGAAGGAAACTATTTTAAGGCTGCTGAAAGAAGTCCTTGCAGAGGATGGTGTGTTTATTCGCGGAGTCTATGAGCGCAGCGATGCGAAGGTGCGCCGTCAGGAGGGAATGGAGCTGCACAAGGGCTTTCTGGGGGAAGCGTTTGACACGAATGTAGAAATAGAAGAAAATGGAGTTCGTTATACAGTAGATGTGCAGGATGGACAAAAGACGGGATTTTTCCTTGACCAGAAATATAACCGTCTGGCAATTCAGAAGCTGTGTAAAGATGCCAGAGTTCTGGACTGCTTTACACATACGGGCTCTTTTGCTTTAAATGCCGGGATTGCAGGAGCAGCGGAAGTGCTCGGTGTGGATGCGTCAGAGCTTGGCGTGGAGCAGGCCAGGCATAATGCAGCGCTGAACAGCCTGGAAGACCGTGTGAAATTCCGTTGTGCAGACGTGTTTGATCTTTTGCCGGAACTGGAGGAAAAGGGCGAGAAGTTTGATGTGATCATTCTCGACCCTCCTGCGTTTACGAAATCCAGGAATTCCGTAAAGAATGCTGCAAAGGGATATCGCGAGATTAATCTGCGTGCCATGAAGCTTGTGAAGGACGGCGGTTTTCTGGCCACTTGTTCGTGCTCGCATTTTATGACGTATGAGCTGTTTACACAGACCATCCACCAGGCGGCGCGCAGCGCGCATAAAAGGCTGCGGCAGATTGAGTACCGTACGCAGGCGCCCGATCATCCGATTCTCTGGGCAGCAGAGGAGTCTTATTATCTGAAATTCTATATCTTCCAGGTAGTGGAGGATAAATAAAAGTCTTTGACTGAGATGTAGTATCGGCGTAAAGAGAAAGGAATGGACAGAACGATGAGATTACAAGTGGTTCAGGAAGCTTTGCAGCAAAAACGGATTACCTATTCATATCATGAGGAGGACGGGTGCGGAAGTCTCGATTTTCTGTTCCGCGGTCTTTCATACCATGTATGGGAATACTATGATGCCATCTGGGGCGCAGAGACGAACGTGTTTAATGCAGGACAGAGCAGGGATATTGAGGGTGATTATGAAAATACGATTGCCGCAGAAATTCTGACCTGGCCGGATATGATGCCGGGAACGTGAGCAAAAGCGGGGAAGAGATAGAGCGTGCATAAAAAATGCCTGGATTGCTGCAGAATGGATTTATAACTGGTGGTCAATTTTTTGTGAGCAGAACTTAACGGATGTTCAGATGCGCAATTCCTGTTTTTTTGTTATGATGATTCTGCAGGTCACAGGCCAGAGCCATCAAAGACCGCAGGGAGGAATCATATGAAGATCGGGGAAACGATTCGGAAATATCGGAAACAGGCAAATCTTACGCAAGAACAGCTGGCAGATTATCTGGGTGTTACGGCGCCTGCGGTAAATAAATGGGAAAACGGCGCCTCTTTGCCGGATATTTCTCTGGTGGTGCCGATTGCAAGAGTGTTCGGCATTCATACGGATGAATTGCTTTCTTATAAAGAAACGCTCACGGATGAGGAGATTACCCGCATTGGGGAAGAGTTTTCAAAGCGCTCGATGGAGGGAGATTATGAGGCGCTTTTTGCATGGACGATGAAACAGATAACAGATTATCCGAACTGCGAGAAGCTTCTGGCTGCGCTTTTGCCGGGACTGGACTCCTGCCGGGGAATCCTGGGAGCAGAGCATCCGGCGCAGTACGATGAAACGATCGAAAAAGGATATCTGCGGCTGCTTGGAAGCCAGGATCAGGAAATCAGGCGGTTGGGGGCGTACTTTTTGTTTTACGCGTATCTGAATCGGGAAGAGTATGACCGTGCGGAAGAAATTCTGGCCTACGTTTCGCGGTGGGATACGGAACATCAGAAGATGCAGGCGCTTTTGTGTGTGCGACGGGGAGAGGAAGCAAAAGCGTGGCAGATTTATGAGCGGATGATCTTGGATGGATATGGAACCATTAACCATGCATTTACGGGAATTTATTCGCTGGCACATGCACAGAAGAATCGGGAGCACTGCATGTTGATGATAGAAAAACAGGAGCAGCTTGCCAGGATTCTGGAAATTGGAAAATACCAGGAAGTATATTTAAGGTTTTTGCAGTCAGTAGAAGAAAAGGAAAAAGAAACAGCGTTGGAGCTTATGGAGACAATGGTGGAGGGCCTGAGTGATCCGGATGGATTCTATAAATCCGGGCTGTATGCCCATCTGGAACGGACGCCAAGACCAGAAAAAGGCGGCGGGTTTGCAGAATTTATGGTGAGACAGGCGTTTGGGAAGGATGAAAGTCTGGATTTTCTGAGAGACGATCCGCGCTTCCGGAAAGTCATGGGGCAGGAGCCCACAAAGGGCTGAATTTATCTAAAATGGACTGAATTTACTCAAAAAAGAAAAAAAGTTTGCATTTTTGCTTGACTCTCAACCAGGTTCAGGGTGTAAATTTCAGAAAAACAAAGAGGGAGCTGGTCATATGAGAATTAGTGAAGCGGCAAAAATAACAGGACTTTCAGTCAGCAATATCCGTTTTTATGAAAAAAAGGGATTGCTGGCTCCGGTGCGCGAGGAAGAGAGCAAATACAGGGATTATTCAATGGAAGATATTGAGCAGCTGAAACGGATTATCTTATATCGGAAAATGAACATTCCGGTAGAGACAATCTATCTGCTGCAAAAGGGAGAGGCATCGTTTGAAGGGGTACTGCAGCGTCAGGAAAAGGAGCTTACGGCGCAGCGGGAGATGCTGGAGGGCTCGATTGCGCTTTGCCGGAAAATTCTTGCATCAGGGGATCTGCAGTTGCTGAATGTTGATTACTATCTGAATTACGTACATGCAGAGGAGGAGAGCGGAAAGCGCTTTGCACAGGCAGATGAGTTTCTGGAGGACTGGTTGGATTTTACGAGAATTTCAGAAAACATGTATCCGCTGATGGGAAGCCGGCACTTTGCGGGACTGGCGGCAAGCCGTCTGGCTGCGAGAGTGATATCGCTGGTGATCTTTGCCGTGTATGCTGCTTTGCCGGCAGCTGTACTGTGGGAACAGTACCACGAAAATGGCAGGATTGCGACGCACAGCGTTGTTTTCTGGCTTGTATGGGCGATTGGGCTTGGCCTGGCATTTTTGTATTTTCGGAAGTCGCAGAAAAAGTGGCGGAAGAAAGAGGAAAAGAAAGAGCAGGGGGAGGAAGCACAGAAATGATCGAACAGGGAATCAGACAGATCATCGAATGGATTTACGGTTTTTCCGGAGATTACGGTATTGCAATTGTGCTGCTCACAGTTGCGATAAGGCTTCTGATGGTCCCGCTTAGTGTGCAGCAGAGAAAGCAGATGAAAAAGCAGCAGGAGCTCAGCGTCCGGATGGAGGAACTGAAACAAAAATACAGGAAAAATCCGCAGAAACAAAATGAGGAGCTTCAAAAACTGTATCAGGAAAACGGCATCGGAGGAGCGGGCTGCCTGCTGAGTTTTTTACAGTTTCCGATCATGCTTGGTCTTTATCAGGGAATCCGGCTGATTGAGGCATCTGGCACTACTATTTTGCTGCCGTGGGTTTCGTCCCTTCTTTTGCGGGATACCACACTGCTTTTGCCGGTTGCCACGCTTGTGGTGCAGTTTTTGCCGCAGACGTATCCGTATATCCGGCACTTTAAAGCACTTGGTCTTCAAAAGATGTCCTGGAAGATGATTCTTATGATGCTGGCACTTAACAGCACTTTTGTTTTTGTGATACCGTCAGGGGTCGGACTCTACTATTTTGTATCAGGTTTGTTTACTGCTTTGGAGCAGCTTGTGATGAATCTGAAAGGCGTGCAAAGACAGACAGTGCAGGCTTAGCTTTCTGCCCGGATTTTTGCACAGAAGATTAAGAAGCAGAAGTCCGGGCAGTGACAGCTTTGGATGTAGAATCAGGCGGATGCACGGTTTACATGAGTTGTGGAAATTGGGAGAAGTGGATGCAGGAAGAAATAATTACGTATGAGATCATCCGGTCAAAAAGAAAAACGCTGGCGCTCCAGGTAAAACGGGACGGCAGCGTTGTTGTCCGCGCACCGTTTCGGATATCTGAGGTGCGGATTCGGGATTTTGTGAACCGGAATACGAATTGGATTCTGGAACGGAAGGAAAAATTTGCGCAGATACAGATGCAGCAGCGGCAGTTTTCACAGGAGGAACGGGAAGCAGGAAGAGCAGCAGCGAAGCAGTATCTTCCGCAGCGGGTAGCCTGGTACGCAGCCAGAATGGGCGTGACCTATGAGAAGATTACGATTCGGGAACAGAAGACGCGCTGGGGAAGCTGCAGCAGTACAGGCAGTTTGAATTTTAACTGGAAACTGATGCTGCTTCCCCGGGAATTACTGGATTATGTAGTCGTACACGAACTGGCACACCGCAAGGTTATGAATCATTCTCCGGCGTTCTGGGCTGTTGTGGAAGCGGAGCTTCCGGATTACCGTGAGCTTCGTGCGCAGCTGAAGGAGTACGCAGTCCTGATGTGATGGCGCCGGTGGGACAGATTTTTTTGCACTGCCCGCAGCGGATGCATTCCGGGCTGTTGACCTGTTTTTCAGGATTCACCTGCATGTTGCATACTTTTGCACATGCGCCGCAGTGCGTGCATTTTTCCGGATTCACGTGATAGCGGAAGACTGCTATGGAATTAAATACAGAATAAATGGCGCCGAGCGGGCAGATGTATTTGCAAAATGGCCGGTAAAGAATAACCGACAAAATGAGGAGCGCGATCAGCAGTACATTTTTCCAGGCATACAGCCATCCCACTGCGCTTCGCATGGATTTATTGAGTAATACCAGCGGAACACTGCCCTCAAGAGTACCGACCGGGCAGATCAGCTTGCAGAAATAAGGCGCGCCCTGCCCTAAAATATCCACCAGAAACATGGGAAGCAGGATGACAAACACGAGCAGAAATACGTATTTCATCTTGCGTAAAAGCCGGTCGCCGTGGAAGGTTTTTATCTTTTTCGGAACCGGTATTTTGTACAGCAGATCCTGTATCAAACCAAAGGGGCAAAGAAAACCGCAGACAAAGCGGCCCATCAAAGCTCCGACAAACATCAGAAATCCGGCCACGTAAAAGGTGAATTTGAAATTCCAGCTGCCGATCACGGCCTGCAGTGCGCCGACCGGACAGGAGCCGAGGGCGCCAGGGCAGGAATAGCAGTTGATACCGGGCAGACACAGGTTTTTGAGTTTGCCCGTATATATTTTTCCGCGGGCAAAACCAATCAGGTAACTGTTTGTAAGCAGCGCCCAGAGAATCTGAATTCTGTGGCGCGGCCATTCGTTCATTTTTTTGTTTTTCTTCTTATACTTATCCGATTTTTTATCCAATTCCGATACACTCCAAACATATATTAATTGCTTTTGTAAAGACAACGGCCATCTCGCCGCGGAAGATCCCGATGCCTATCATGAGAAGCCCCAGCGCGGCCAGGGAGATACCGGCAGCATGAGAATGAAGAAACTTTTTCATGTGTAATTCTCCTCTGCAAAGAAAGCGTTCTGTAAAAACCGCATTTTATGGTCAGAAACGATTATAACACAACATTTGCAGAAAGTCTGTGAAAAACGGATGTATTTTTATGGTACACAGAAAAGGGTTGCATCTCAAAATAAAATGTGCTACTATCCTTGAGGAATATACAAACGTATTTCTGACGCAAACAAAACAGGGGATTTATGCTGAAAGGCAGACCCCGCGTCAGGCCAAAAAGGAGAAAGGACATGCCGGATAAGACGAAGTATTTTGTGGTCAGGCAGAAGGCTGTGCCTGAGGTTTTATTAAAGGTAGTGGAAGCAAAACGGCTTTTAGATACAGGCCGCGTGGAGACAGTGCAGGAAGCGGCCGACCAGGTAGGCATCAGCAGAAGTTCTTTTTATAAGTATAAGGATGATATTTTCCCGTTCCGGGATAATGTAAAAGGAAAAACGCTTACCTTTGTCATGCAGATGCATGATGAACCGGGGCTGCTCTCGGAAGTACTGAATGTTGTGGCAGAGTATAAAGCAAATATTCTGACGATTCATCAGAGTATTCCCACAAACGGAGTGGCCACACTGACGCTCAGTGTGGAGGTGCTTCCGGCGACCGGAGACGTATCGAGCATGATCGAAACGATTGAGGGGAAAGCAGGAATCCAGTATCTGAAAATTTTGGCACGGGAATAAAAGATAACAGCCGGTATTACAGTCGGCGCAGGACAGGGAAAGAAGGAGGACAAAATGGTACAGGTTGCAGTGTTAGGATATGGTACAGTAGGTTCAGGTGTTGTGGAGGTGATTGAGACCAACCATGACAGCATACTCGCAAAGGCGGGCGTGGATTTGCAGGTGAAATATGTGCTGGATTTGCGGGACTTTCCGGGTGATCCGATCGAAAAGAAGCTTGTACATGATTATGATGTCATTGTAAATGACCCGGAGGTTGATATTGTAGTTGAGGTAATGGGAGGAACGAATCCGGCGTACACTTTTACAAAACGTGCACTTGAGGCAGGAAAAAGTGTGTGTACCTCAAACAAGGAGCTGGTAGCGCGTCATGGGACAGAGCTGCAGCAGATTGCGGGAGAACATCATGCGAGTTACCTGTTTGAGGCAAGCTGCGGAGGTGGAATTCCGATTATCCGTCCGCTGCGCACTTCACTGACTGCTGACGTGATTGATGAGATTACCGGTATTTTAAATGGTACGACCAATTATATCTTAAGCAAAATGATTGACGAGGGTCTGGAATTTGACGAGGTTCTTCGGGATGCGCAGCAGAAGGGTTATGCGGAGCGCAATCCGGAGGCAGATGTTGAGGGCCATGACGCGTGCCGGAAGATTGCGATTCTTTCCTCACTGGCTTATGGAAAACGCGTTGATTTTACAGATATTTATACAGAAGGAATTACGAGAATTACGTCCGCGGATATTCAGTATGCAAAGGCAATGAAGAAAACGATCAAGCTTCTGGCCTACAGCAGCAGACAGAAGGATCAGGTAATGGCTATGGTCGCGCCGTACCTGGTGGATAAAAATGACCCGCTGTATGCAGTAAACGGTGTATTTAATGCAATCTTCGTACATGGGAATATGCTGGGCGACGCGATGTTCTACGGACAGGGAGCAGGCAAGGAAGCCACAGCCAGCGCTGTGGTGGGTGATGTGATCGAAGAAGCACAGATGCTCGGAAAAGGCGTGGTTGCTTCCTGGAGTCCAGAAAAACAGGTGCTCACTGACGTATCAGGTACGTCAAAACGCTTCTTTGTCCGCGTAAAGGGAAGTGCGGCCGACAGTTCTGAGGCAGAAAAAGCTTTCGGTAAAATTGAAGTGGTAGATGCAGGACTGGCGCAGGAATACGGTTTCGTGACAGAATGTATGACAGAGGCAGAGTATGAAGAGCGCGCTTCAAAGCTGGAGAATGTGCTTGGTATGCTCCGCATCCGTTAAAGCGTCTGGTAAGTAATCTGCAAGAAGTACTGGAGAAAGGATAATGCTGGGCTGGCGCGAAAGCCGGCCTTTTGCATGATTTGGTGAAAGAGATGAAATATATTGTAATTCTCGGAGATGGAATGGCGGACGAAGCACAGGAGAGCCTTGGCAAAAAGACACCGCTGGAGGCAGCTAAGACTCCGACGATGGATGTGCTTGCCGCACAGGGGGAGGTAGGCCTTTTGAAGACAATTCCGGAAGGCATGAGCCCGGGAAGCGATACGGCGAATCTGGCTGTAATGGGTTACAATCCAAGGGAGTACTATACAGGGCGTTCTCCGCTGGAAGCACTGAGTATCGGTGTGCCGATGAAGGATACGGATGTGGCAATGCGCTGCAATTTCGTTACAAGATCGGAAGAGCACACGTCTGAACTCCAGT
>CAOJHI010000076.1 GCA_948436005.1 uncultured Lachnospiraceae bacterium | reverse complement strand
TTACACCAAACTCTTCCTTCCCGTTTTTTCCAACTGCCTCAATCTGTCCGACATTTCCCCCGCTGATCCGGTCATATCCATAAGAAACACGTTCCATTACCAGCCTGCTCTGCTGCAAAAGGCGCTCTCCATCCCGCATCACTGTCTTCGATATCTCCACAGACTGGCGAATTGCACTGCCGTCAAAATAACTGTAGCTCTCAAGCTTACGCAGCGCATCTTCTGCACCGGTCAGATCGGAGGATTCTTTCCAGGAAGCCCCCAGAAGTGTGTATTCCCTGTCGTTTTTTTCCTGCGTCATAAGACCTCCCCGCCAATTTTAAAAACTGAAATATCCATTTATCATAAAACCGCGCAAATTTACTTTGCAGCTTTCCATAAACTACATTACTCGCAGAACAGCTGCCCGTTAGCTTACGAAGTTTACCCTCGCAAGCAGGCAAACTTCTTGCAAGCTACTTACTCACAATTATTTCCACACCTCTTCCAGTACACGGCGGGCATTCCCCTGCCACATTGCTTCGATTTCTGATACGGAAAGCCCAGCCTTTTTCAGTGCATGTGCCAGGCGCGGTATTCCTGCAGGCGTACCGATTTCCAGGTTCCCTGTAATACCGTCAAAATCACTGCCAATCGCCAGGACTCCGCTTCCGCCGACTTTACGGATATGCAGCACATGACGTACCATATCCTCAATCCGGCTTTCCCTTTTTCCATCCTCCGTCAGAAAAGCAGGCGCAAAATTCAGTCCCATAACGCCGCCCTTTTCGGCCAGTGCACGTATCATCTCATCCGTCAGATTGCGCGGATGCCCGGTCAGGCTTCGGCTGTTGGAATGCGTTGCAACAAACGGCTTTTTGCTCATCCGCACCACATCCCAGAAGCCCCCGTCCGACAAATGGGAAACATCCACCACAATCCCCAACTCATTCATTTTTTCTACCATCTTTGCTCCGAATGGCTTCAGTCCCTTTTCCATTACAAATGCATCCCGTGAATTTGGAAAGGCCAGTGTATTCTCATGATTCCAGGTCAGGCTTGCAATGCGGACTCCCCTCCGGTATGCCTCATCAAGCCGGCTCTCACACCTTCCAATCACGCCCGCATCCTCAATTGTAAACAACACGCCGATTTTCCCTGCTTTAGAACCTCTCTCCAGATCTTCTGTACCAAGAACCGGAAAAAGCGCATCCGAATGCCGCTTTAAAAGCCAGTCTTTCTTATCTGCAATAAAACAAAAACGCCGCCACGGCAGAAACCGCCGCACGGCCTCCGGATAATGCCCGGTTGGTACGTAAGCAGAAAAACACTGTACCTGCGTATATCCCCTGCGCATACGTTCAATGTTCACCATGCGCCTGCTCCGTTCTAAATTTTCCATCGGGCAATGCATCATGGTAATGGTGTCGCTGTGTAAATCAATATACGGAATCATATTCCTGGCCTGCTCCTTTCATCCAGCTAACAGAAACCGTTTCCCGAGCTGGAATCTTTGCAAGATATCTTCTTTATATACTATAGCACAGTTTTAAAAAAGAAAACATAAAAATCCCCGGAGAAAAACTCCGGGTAAAATAAAATTGTTGAAATTACTTTTTGAATAGTTCTGCTACACCGCTCACGCAGTCACCTGCTGCCTTCTGAGCATCCCGTAGGCTGCAACAAAACCAACAATACAAAAAACAATGCAACCTGTCAACCAGGCACTCCCGGGAACTACTTTTACAATCGCAGCCAGCAAAGCCCCAAACCTTCCAAATATGGAATCCGGTGCCTCTTCCACAGCCTCTACAATTCTCGGCCCTCCGATACTGAGCAGCATCCACAGTCCCCATAATATCCAGTATATTTTCTTGCCAAACCGCATGCCCAGTGCTCCCCATAGAACTGAAAATACAGACAGAAAAATGGCTGCCGGTACACTCCACCGCAACAGATACGGCAGTAGATTTACTGATTTTTCCAAATCAGGATACAGCCACAAGCCGATTTGATTTTCCGCCATTGCGGTAAGCACAACAAGCCCGGCTCCCATCAGATTTACGGTCAGGCAGTTCAGATAATACGATACAAAAAAACGGCCCCGGGTACACCCCATTGAAATTTCCAGATTGAAATACATCTCCAGAGACATAATTCCGATAATGCCCAGAAAGATGATAGCCAGTGCAGCTGCCATTACCGTTCCGACCGGAATAAATTCCTTCGCTTCTTCAGCCACAAATGCTCTGATTACACGAAACAGTACTTCCCCTGCAATCCCTCCTCCCAGGATTATAATCAGGCAGACCATCCAGTTTTCCCATTGAACCCTGATCTGTTTTTTTATTACAGCAAACATATTCTCCTCCTTATACGCGAACCTCAGCGTTTCTTGTCACAAACCATGAAAACAATCCTGATACCACATAAAGTAAAACGCCTGCCAAAAGCACGTTCCCGCCTTTTATTCCTGCCAGATCAACGTAGGTCATCTGCTGCAGCTCCAGAAAGCCTTCGCCTGCATTTAAAGCAACAAAAACCCCCACAGCCATTCCTCCTGTGATACAGACCAGAAACAGAATGATTCCGCCAATCTTACCCCAACGCACAAAAACAGCTCCCAGTATCACACATACTGCAATCATTGCCAGTATGACTCCCCCAAAAAGAGGCATTGCCATAAGCCTCATCGCTGCCTCTTCTCCCGGCACAAGTTTCCAGATAAGTGCCATAAGGGCTGATAAGAGTAAGGCAACTCCCCCCTGGCTGAGCCAGATGCCTGCCGCAGCGGCGCTTCGCGTCACATTCATCGAAATAAGAACCGGAAAATACATCTGAAAAAATGACAATACCATAATCAGTGTCAGAAATCCTCCGACCATCAGAAGAAGATACGGAAATCCAAGCAGGATATCGGTCAGCGCTTTCGGGCTTCTGCCAAACCACTGTACCAAAAGCAGAAAAATTGCTCCCCCTATGATAACGCCCATTTCCTCCAGAATATTTCTTCCCCAAAAGCAAAAATTGCTTTTGATATGGCTTCTCCGGCTCTTTCCCTGTATCTGCACGTTATTTTCCATTTTATCTGTCATGTCCATGCTCCTCTCCGCACAGCGCCACAAATATCTTCTGCAAATTCATCCTCTGAATCGTGATATCTGCCGATTCCGGCACCTTCTGGCCTTTTTCCAGGAGCACTGTTACTCCTTTACTTCTGCCCATATGTTCCTCGCGGCAGATATGCAGACCTGCTGCTGCCTTATTTACATCATCCTCATGGCCGCTGATGTGCACGCTTCGTTCCAGTAAATCCTGCGTATTTTCTTTCAGAAGAATTTTTCCCTGATCCAGAATAATGACCTCTTCCAGAACCTCGGCCGCCTCCTCAATGATATGCGTGGACACAACAAAGGTACGCCCTGTTTCCGTGTATTCCTCCACCAAAAGCTCATAAAAACGCTCTCTTGCCACAACATCCAGCCCTGCAACCGGCTCATCCAGAAATGTAAATTCTGCCTTGCTGCAAAACGCTACAATAATAGTCACCATGGAAAGCATACCCTTGGAAAGCTTGCTGATCTTCTTTTTGACATCCAGGTCAAACTCTCTGACCAGCTGTTCTTCCATCTCGCTGTCCCAGTACGGGAAGAAGGTAGCTGCAATCCTCAGGTATTCTTTTACCTTCATTGCATTGGCATTGTTTCCGGTCATCTGATTCAGTTCCCTTGAAAAGCACAGGTGCCGTAATACCTCCGGATTCTCCCATACCGGCTGCCCATCAAATACCACACTCCCTGCGCTCGCCGGGTTCTGCGAGGTAAGAATCGATAGCAGCGTTGTTTTTCCTGCCCCGTTTCTGCCGATCAGACCATAAATTTTTCCTGATTCCAGCGTCAGATCCACATCCTGTAATACGTTTTTATGTCCATATGTTTTCACTACACCTTTTGCAACCAACTCACTCATCTCTTAATCCTCCCTTGACTGCTCGATCATTGTGATCAGCTCTTTCTTTGTAATCCCCAGGCTTCCGGCCTCTGCCAGAAGCTTCTTTACATAATCATCATAAAAATGCGCTTTCCGTTGTTCCATAATTCTCCGTTTTGCCCCCTTTGCCACAAACATGCCGATTCCCCGCCTTTTATACAGGATCTCTTCATCCACGAGCAGGTTTACGCCTTTCGCCGCTGTAGCCGGATTGATTGCATACAGTTTTGCCAGCTCATTTGTACTTGGTACGCGCTCCTCCTCCAGAAGGACATCCCGTAAAATATCATTTTCAATCATTTCTCTGATCTGAATATAGATAGATTTCTGCTGTGTTAAAATTTCATTCACGTTTCTTCACCTTCTTTTCATTTCTGCCTGCATATTCTCCCAACCTCATACCCCTTTCGCTGCCTTTTTCCTGTTCCATGTTTCATGTTCCTGTTCCTTGTTTCATGTTCCTGTTCCTTGTTTCATGTTCCTGTTCCTTGTTTCATGTTCCATGTTTCATGTTCCTGTTCCTTGTTTCATGTTCCATGTTTCATGTTTCATGTTTCATGTTTCATGTTTTCAGAGTTACTCTGACTGTCATACAGTTTGTGATGCATTTTTCTGATTTGTTTTTCGGTTCGTTATTTAGTTCATTACTTGTGTAATTAACCATATAACAAACTCACCTATTTGTCAACCCAATTCTTCTCATTTTTTATCCCATTTTTTTACTTCATTTCCTGGATTACAGTCCGTACAGCTGAAGAAAGGAAGGAAAACCGACAGTTCCGTTGATTTGTGCGGGATATTTGAGGCTTTGAGAAAGCTGTTGCAGGAAGAATAGATTTACGATATCATTTGATTTGAACAGATATATCTGATTCATAAGTCAGAAGTATCCTTTGATTTATTTCTAAAAAAATTTCCGCTGAATATTCAGCTGTATATCAGAAAAGGAGACGTTTATGTACCTTGCAAGTGAAACACGTTATGACCAGATGAAGTATAACCGCTGCGGAGCAAGCGGCCTGCTGCTCCCGGCTGTATCGCTCGGTCTGTGGCACAATTTCGGTTCTAATGCCAGTTTCGATCATATGACGGACATCTGTCACACTGCTTTTGATCATGGAATCACACACTTTGACCTCGCAAACAATTACGGACCTGTTCCGGGAGCTGCCGAAGAAAACTTCGGACGCATCCTGAAAAACAGTCTCGGCGTTTACCGCGACGAGCTGCTGATCTCCACGAAAGCCGGATATGAGATGTGGCCGGGTCCTTACGGCAACTGGGGCAGTAAAAAATATCTGGTAGCCAGCCTCGATCAAAGTCTTCACAGAATGGGACTTGACTACGTCGATATTTTTTACCATCACCGCCCGGACCCAAACACTCCTCTTGAGGAAACCGCCAGAGCGCTTGATGGTATAGTCCGCAGCGGAAAAGCCCTGTATGTCGGAGTTTCCAATTATAACAAGGAGCAGACAATCGCCATTGCAAGGCTTTTCCATGAAATGGGGACACCGTTTATTATCAACCAGAGAAAATATTCCATGCTGGTTCGTGATATTGAAAAGGACGGTCTGAAAGACTATGCAGCAAAGAATGGAATCGGCATCATTACGTTCTGTCCTCTGGCTCAGGGACTTCTGACTGACCGGTATCTGAATGGAATTCCGGAAAACAGCCGAATCCGGACAGATGGACGTTTTTTGAAGGAAGAAGCTGTGACAGAAGAAACCTTGAATAAAGTACGCGCACTGAACCGCCTCGCCGGAGAACGCGGACAGACCATGGCGCAGATGGCGCTGGCATGGATTCTCCGTGACGGTGATATTACCAGCGTTTTGATCGGGGCATCCAGGTCCTCACAGGTTCTTGATAATATCGGTATGATTGGCAACACACAGTTCAGCCAGGAAGAACGGCAGGCGATTGAGCAGATCTTGGCCTGATTGCGGAAAGGACCATGTTATGAAACTTGACCGGATGATCGGAATTCTGGCAATCCTTTTACAGCAGGAAAAGGCAACTGCCCCACAGCTCGCAGAAAAGTTTGAGGTTTCCCGGCGCACAATCAACCGGGACATCGAAGCGCTGTGCATGGCGGGAATCCCGCTCGTAACCGAGCCGGGCAGAAACGGCGGTATTTCCATCATGGAAGGCTATAAAATCGACCGTACCCTGCTCAGCACCTCAGACATGCAAGCAATCCTGTCAGGACTCCGGAGCCTCGACAGTGTCAGCGGGACCAAACGCTATGCCCAGCTGATGGAACGGCTGTCGGCTGGCGCTTCCAACCTGCTTGCCGGCGATACGCATATTTTAATTGACCTCTCCTCCTGGTACAAATCGTCGCTTTCCCCGAAAATTGAACTGCTGCACAGTGCAATCCTGGCAGGGCGAAAAATTTCTTTTACCTATTTTGCGCCAACCGGGGAATCTCAGAGAACCGTGGAACCGTATGACCTGCTGTTTCAGTGGGCCAGCTGGTATGTATGGGCCTGGTGTGAAACAAGACAGGCGTTCCGCCTGTTTAAGCTGAACCGGATGACTGAGCTGCACCTGCAGGACCCGTTTGAAAAACGGACGGTTCTGCCGCCTGATTTATCACGGGCACAACTTTTTCCGCCTGTATATCAGGTAAAAGCAATTATACAGCCGGAATATAAATGGCGTCTGGTGGAAGAATACGGACCGGAAAGCTTTACCGTACAGTGCGATGGCACACTCCTTTTTTCCTTTGGCTTTATGGATAAAACAAGCATTGTGGGCTGGATTGCTTCTTTTGGAGGGGGAGCGGAACTTCTGGAGCCGGAAGAGCTCCGGCAGGATGTTCTGGCGTTCGCAGAAGGGATTCGAAGAAAACATTCAAAACCATGACAGATAGATGTCGTGGTTTTTTTGTTAGAATGTGCAGGTAAGGTAAATGCAAGGTATTGTTTAGACCGGACGAACTGTGGAGGGGATACAAAAACGGGGTTCCGAACAAACAAGTCACCCCTTATTTTGTATCCCCTCCACAGTTCTGGCTTTGCAAAAGGGTTTGACAGTATCTTAAAGCAGAGCTTTAGCAGCAAGATGGGGAATTCCTTACTGGGGGTAAGGGATAGGAACTGTAAACACATTATAGTAGAAAGGATGGATTTTGTTATGGATTATGAAGTTGTAACGTTGGAGGGAAAAATTGCGGTGGGCGTATCGGCGCGGACGAGCAATGCTGCTCCGGATATGGGAGCTGTGATTGGCGGATTGTGGGAGAAATTTTATGGTGAGGGAATTCATGCTTCTGTTCCCGGGAAGGTGAATGAAAAGGCGTTGGGAATTTATACGGATTATTCGGGAAATGAAAAGGGGGATTATACTGCTATGGCAGCATGTGAGACGGATCAGGAACCGCCGGTCGGCGCTTATTCTGTTTGCCATATTCCGGCTGGGCGGTATGCAAAATTTGTTGTACACGGGGATATGGTACAGGCAGTTGCAGCAGCGTGGACAGAAATCTGGCAAATGGATTTGCCAAGAGCTTTCCGGTGCGATTTTGAAGAATACCAGGATGATTCTATGGAGCACGCTGAAATTCATATTTACGTGGGGCTTAGAGAATAAAAGGTCTCTTGGTTGCTTGTCTTGGCTAAAGAAAAATGGTATGATACCCACAAAAAGCGTTTTATACTGATGAAGTATTTATACGCAGTAAGACCTGGAAAGGAGAGGGGCATACCCCGGAAGAACCATGAAAGCATATGAGAGATTGTTAAATTATGTAAAAATCCACACAACCAGTGATGAAGACAGTACCTCTGTTCCAACTACGCAGTGCCAGTTTGATCTGGCACGGATTCTTGTAAAGGAAATGGAGGCGCTTGGTATCCAGGATGTACGTATGCAGGATACCTGCTACGTTTACGGCACCATTCCTGCCACACCTGGGTATGAAAACTGTCCGGGGATTGGTTTTATTGCGCATATGGATACTTCGCCTGATTTTTGCGGAGAGCATGTAAATCCTCAGATTCATGAAAACTACGATGGAAAAGACCTCGAAATCGGAAACGGAAAAATTCTGACGCTTGACAAATTTCCCCATCTTGCCGGCCTAGCCGGACGTACGCTGATCACGACCGACGGGACCACGCTTCTCGGAGCAGACGATAAAGCCGGTATTGCGGAAATTATGACGCTTGCAGAAGAATTGATTACCAGTAATATCCCCCACGGAAAGGTCTGCATCGGTTTTACACCGGATGAAGAAGTCGGGGGCGGCGCGGCAGATTTTGATATTCCCGGTTTTGGCGCTGTTTATGCTTATACGGTTGACGGCAGCGGAGAAAATGAAATTGTATACGAAAATTTCAATGGCTGCGGCGCCCAGTTTGACATAAACGGCTTCAACATCCACCCGGGCGAAGCTAAAAACCGGATGATTAACGCTTCTCTCGTTGCTATGGAGATCAACAGCATGCTCCCGGCTGCGGAAACTCCGGCCCACACGGACGGATATGAAGGCTTTTTTCACCTGACCCAAATGGAGGGCAATATCGAACACGCAAAGCTTCAGTATATTATCCGCGACCACAGCGCAGCGCACTTCGCCTGCCGGAAAGAAATGCTTCAGCACATTGAAAAAATAATCAACGAAAAATACGGACAAGGGACAACAGCGCTTACGATCCAGGATCAGTATTTTAATATGACTGAAATTATTGTCCCGTGCATGCATCTGATCGACAACGCCAAGGCTGTTATCCGCGCGCTTGGCATGGAACCGGATGTCTCGCCAATCCGCGGCGGCACAGACGGTGCGGAGCTCTCCTTCCGCGGGCTTCCATGTCCGAATCTCGGCACCGGCGGCTATGCGTTCCATGGGCCGTATGAACATATCACGGCAGAGGGAATGGATCTTGTCGTGAAGATTATGCATGGCATTGTGGAAAAATATGCACAGTAAAAAGTGCACTTTTGTATTTTTCACCGTATCCTTTCGAGATATGGAGCGCCTGGAAGAATAGTATCAAAAAAACGGGGATGTCGCACTAAGTTAATGATATACAAGATATCGTGAAATATGGCAAGATAGTAATAATGTATCTTGTATGTCAAAGCTTAGTGCGACTGTTTTTGAGGTTTTCACTTTGGCAGTCACATCCTTAACCCTGTTTCCGGAATACAAAAACCAATTACCGTACTTGTATAAGGCGTACTTTCCACAAATATTTCCACCTGATCCTGAAAATACAGCTGCATCCGCCGAAACACATTAATCAGCCCAATACCATTTGTCTGCACTTCTGCAGATATGCTTTCAGCCATATGCCTCAGTTCATCCACCTGTTCTTCGCTCATTCCAGGTCCGTTATCTTCTACATAAATGATCACACTGTCTTTCTGTCTCTTAATATTGCAGCTTAACTGAATCTCCCTGACGCAGCAATCAATTCCATGCTTAAAAATATTTTCTACAAGAGGCTGCAGAATCATAAAAGGTACATACAGAGAAAGACATTCCGCCTCACAATTTAACTGATACTGAAAGCGGCTTCCAAAGCGAATCATCTGAATATCCAGATAATTTTGTATCTGCTGCAGCTCCCGCTCTATTGTTACAATTTCCATTTCCTGGTCCAGAACACTGCGGAGGTACCGCGCAATGGCCTCTGTGATATGCTGCGTACACGATGCCTCCTCAAGATAGGCCTGTTTTGCAATCATATTCATACAATTAAATAAAAAGTGGGGATTTATCTGGTTTTGAAGCGCTTTCAATTCCAGCTGTACATTCCTGTATTCAAGCTGCAGCTTCTTTTCGTTTGCTTCCTTCCGCTCTATTTCCAGTCTCTGCTGCCACTTTAACAGATCAATCTGTTCCCGTATGGTATGTACCATATGATAAAAGGAATGGACCAGTATACCCGTTTCATCGTTCTGTCGATGATTCCACTGCGGAAGCTCCCATACATTCTGCATCACCAGATTCGCCATTTCCGTAAGATGCAGGATCGGACGGACAATATTCCGGATACGGACAAAGCATAAAAAGGCCAGAAGAATGATAACACTGCAAAAGCTCAGCAATATATTCCGCTGAATCTCTGTCTGCCGGCTTCCGATACAGCTGATCTCCCGGACAGACATCCTGTCAATAGACTGCTGGACATACAGTATGTATTTGTTTAAAAGAGAATAGGCCCAGGAAAACTCTTCGTATGCCTGCCTTACCGCTTCCTGATTTTTGTTCTTCGTTTCTGTAATAATCAGCCTGCCCTGCCCGGACAGATTTTCCGAAAGATAAAACAAATTTTCAAGATAGGGATCCGGAAATGCCTGATATAAATCTGCAGCAATTGTTACCAGCTTTTCCTCGCCCGCCGTATACTCCTCCATTGCCCTGGAATCCCTGCTCATATTCGAATATTTCTGAAGCGCAGAATAATATTCAGCCAGGGCTTTCGTATATTGTGGCATGAGCTGATTCTGTTCGATCAGCATCGTATATTCTCTGCTTAAGATGCTGTTTGTATAAAAATTTCCAAAAAAGAAAAGCAGAGAAGTCAACACAATCATGCTGACCAATAACATCAGCTTGCCTTGCAGCGTATGATATCTTTTATGCTTCATGTTCGCTCCACCTCTGATATTCATTTACGGTAAGACCTGTCGTTTTCCGAAAAAGCGAGGCAAAATAAGTTTTACTTGTATATCCGCACAGAGTGGTCAGCTCACCCATGGTTATGCCTTTGTTTTCTGCAATTAATTCTTTTGCACGGTTCATCCGTATCTCAGTCAGCATAGACACAAATGTCTTCCCCGTTTTCCTTTTAAATATGCGGCTAAAATACGTTTGTGTCATTCCCATCTGATGCGCAATTGCCGCCTGGGACAGATCGGAAGAATATTCCTTATACATCCTCTGAAGAACCTGGTCCATGGATGCATCCACATCTTTTTCAAGGGCATGCGCCTGGAATGCCAATGTATCTCTTATCATTTTCTGCTGTCTCTTTGTATCTTTCAAGAGCTCCGGGTTTCCGATTTCCTTCAAAACAGGGGATAGATCCCATGAATCGCAGAAAGATAACAAGGCGTCCAAAAAAATCCTGCTGTATTCATAAAATTTCTGCGGGGACTCTTTTGCATATTCCCGGAACTTTGACAGAACCATAGATTCCAGATATTTTACCCGGTTGTCCTGCAAAAGCCGGAAAATTTTGTGCATTTGGAATGCGTAATTATCTCTTGAAAATGCACGCGGATACTGATCAAAGCACGTATAACCTACAAAATCCCTGCTCGTTATCTGCAAGGAGTACAAATCCTCAGGAATCCCCGTTCCTGCTGCCTGCATTTCTGCCAAAGATGCACAGACTGGCCCTACATAGCACGGAGCGCTCTGGCCGGCAATCTGCTTTAACGACCAAATATAACAGCGCAGCATACCGTACAGCTGAAATAATTCCTGTGTTTCCTGTGGTTGAATAAAAATAAGAATCCTGTCCCTTTCTATGCGGCTAAACACAAAAAAAGCTGGCTGAAAAACGCGGCAAACGGAAGAATGCAGGCTGAGCTTCGCCTTTGCATCCATCTCGTCGGGAGTGTTCCATGCCTGCATAATCCAGGCAGCCTGCCAGCTTCCATCCTCCGGAAATCCGAGTTCCTTCAGTTTTGGAAACATCTGGCCATTTCCTTCCAGTACCTGCTGTATAAGTCTCCTGTCTGCCTCGTACCTGGCCTGACTCATATGTTCCTCAAGCAGCTGTTCTTTTTCTTTTTTCTGTCCCGCCTGCTCCAATAGTGAAATACAGTGATCTAATACAGATAAAATCTGAGCCTCCCCGGTTGGCTTTAAAAGATAATCCACCACTTGCAGTTTAATTGCCTGATAAGCATAGCTGAACACAGAATACGAGGTACTGATGATAATCAACCCTGCATATTTTTCCATCCGGAGCTCCCTGCACAGCTCCAGGCCGGACCGTTCCGGAATCTGAATATCCACAATCAGGATATCCGGATTGTGTCTGCGTACCAGCTCCAGGGCACTGTTGCCGTCTTCTGCCTCAAAAACCACCTGCAGAACCGGTCTGTTCTGGCTTAAAATTAGTCGGAGAGCCTGACGTTCTATTACCTCATCTTCGATAATTCCTACCGTATACTGTTTCTTCATTTCACATGGCCTCCCTGTCCACAAATGAAAGGTTGCTCTGACTGATAACCGCGCAGTCAATATAAACCGTATCATTCT
>CAOJHI010000075.1 GCA_948436005.1 uncultured Lachnospiraceae bacterium | reverse complement strand
TCCTATGCGGAGGCAAGGCTGGGGATGCTGTTGGCAAAAGGCGAGGCGCTTCTGCACGGTTGGGAATACCGGAGCCGTCTGCTATGGTGGATGACATTTGGAAGCTTCAATGCAAAATTTAAAGAGACGTGTACAGACTGCGACTGGCTGTGCCGTGACCATGCAGTGGTGGAGGCGTACATCCGTGATCCGCTGTGTGGCTTTCCATTTACGTTAAATGGTTATTACAACATGCTGAAAGGTATCTCCAAGATTGCACGTCCGGAATATCTTGAGAGAATGCCCAAGGAGCTCCCGGTTCTGTTCATTGCAGGAGAGAGCGATCCGGTCGGAAATTTTGGCAGGGGTGTGCGGCGCGTGGAAAAGGAGTTCCGTAAAATTGGGATGCAGCATGTTTCCTGCAAGCTGTATGAGGAGGACCGGCATGAGCTTTTAAATGAGCTGGATAAAAAGACGGTATACCGTGATATTGCAAAGTGGCTGGAAGAAAACGGGCTTTTACAGAAGTAAAATAATTGTATAGGTGATATAAAAATTTCCCATCCGGACAGATGGGAAATTTTTGGTATATGGATATTGTTTCATTTAAGCTAGAATTGCAGTAGACCGGCTTTTACAAAATCGTTTTCCATATCAAAGGAAACCAGGAAGGTATTTCCTGCCAGATAGAAGGTGTCTTCAATGTAAAGACCGCGCATGGTATCATATTCTGCCTGCCCTGTCAGCATGTCGGAATAAAAATCGTAAATAAGCTCGCTGACGAAGCCTTTTTCTTCATCATAGGAGAACAGGAGGTACCGGTTGTCGCAGTAGAAACCGATCAGATTTTTTTCGGGCTGTACGAGAATGGATTTGTAATTCTCGATGGCCGGACACCAGGTAATGCCCGGGATTGTGAAACGGCTTATCTCTGTAACATTTTCAGGATCGGAAATGTCAAACATGGAAAGCTTTAAGCCTGTGGTTCTTCCCGTGGATTCCTCTGCCTCATAACCGATGCCAAGCAGACGGTTTTCTCCATAAAAGTGCAGGTAGGAAGAAAAACCGCTGATCTTCAGTTCACCGAGAATCCGGGGATTTGAAGGATCGGACAGATCAACGGAAAACAGGGGATCTGTCTGGCGGAAGGTGACAAAGTAACCAGTGTCTCCGAAAAACCGTGCGGACTGGATAGTCTCGTTGTCAGCAAGTCCGTCGATTCGGCCAATCTGCTGTAAATGCTCATCCAGAACGTACAGTGCATTGTGCTCCGTCCAATTCTCTTCATAGTATTTTCCAGTAAGGTTACTTGCAAAATCACGGACTATATTGGCATCATCCCCGGTATACGTGGAGACAACGCGCAGGTTTCCTTCATATTCATTCAGAGAGAAGGAATTGTTCAGGTATCCTTTTACAGCGCCAGCAGCAACACCGATGATCTCACCGTCTGCATAATGGAATTTTGTGATCTGCGTATACGTCTGTCCGGATTCATATTTGGTGTTGGTAATATAAATATTTTCTTCGCTTACATAATAATTGGAAGCGCCCGATACGAGAATCTTACTGTCAGCGATTTCATCCGGCTTTGCTGTGCTGACAGAGGAAATCACAAGATACGCGCTGTCGGAGAGGTCTTCCGGAAGGAATACATCGCCTGCAGCAGCTTCTGCTCCGTTGATGCGCGGCATAATGGTGCTGTTTTCATACGTATCCTGGATGTCCGGATGATAGCTGGTAAATAAATAGAGGTACGGACCGTTTTTCCTGGAGGTTTCATAAAAGCCATCCTGAGTGACAGTTCCGGTCAGCACCGGATTTTTTTGGTCAGAGATATCATAAGTCAGAAGCTTTGCCTGACGGTTCGCACTTGTGTAATAGATATCCGCATTATTTTCAAAAGAGGTAATATATTCACTTAAAATAATGTAAAGCGTTTCCTTTTCCGCATCCAGATACATTTCCTGAATTGCAGACTCAGCCTGGCTGCCGAGGTACGTAGTGCTGATGAGCTGCGGCTCTTTTTTATCAGCTTTCAGGATCGCCAGAGACAGATCACGGCGCAGAATATAAATGTACTGCCCGTCTGTTTTTACGATATCTCCCTCATCCACGCCAGCCTCCTGGAGGTTGGTACCGGAAAAGTCGGCGCCTGTCTCGCCGCTGCCCCCAGTGTCAGCCCCAGCGATGTCCATGGTATCCATGCGGGCCATCTGCATCGGAGCCACCTCTTCAACCTCCATTTCACTGCGCACTGCATTCATACCTTTAGAGGGCAGGCTGCTGTAACCGTCACCATACACATAATCCTGGCGGAACTGTTCATAGAGGGCCGTATAAATGGACTGTGTGTCAGAAGCGTACGTGAAAGACTCTTTGAACTGTGTTTTTGAGTTCTTTGTATCCGACGTACGTTCTGTTTGTGCAGAACCTTCAGACTGTACATGCTCAGTCTGGTTAGCGTTTTGCGTCTGGGCGATTTCTACTTGCCCTGCGTCACTGCTCTTAGCCTTTTTTACAGTACTTTCCTCTGTCTCAAAAATAACAGAGTCTTTCGGGGCAGCATCATGCTCGCTGCGCTTTGAGATACGCTGTGACTGCCACATAGCGGCCAGAGCAAAGACAAAAACTGCGGCAATGCTCCCGTAACGTGTCAGAGCGCGATAACGGCGTTTCTTCTTTTCAAAAGAAGCCGGCGCTTTGGTTTCCTGCGCTGGTCGCTCACCCTGATATTTTTTCTGTTTGGCGTGCTCCCGAAGCATCTGCTCTACCGCATCAGGCGCCAGTGAGGAAGGCGGCGTTACCTGCTGCGCATCCTCTTTGATTTTCTGTAACATATCTTTTTCGTTCATGGAAATCTCCTTTCCCTGCTAAATTACAATTGCAATAATTAATCACAAAACTCTTTTTCAAAGCCAGAGCCCTGAGCAACGATACAAAATAAGGGGTGACTTGTTTGCCTCGGAACCCCGTTTTTGTATCGTTGCTCAGGGTTCGTCCGCTTTCCCAAAAGTCTCGCAATATTCAAAATAAAAAAATTCAGACAAGCAATTCCTCCATCCTTTTCAGCGCACGGCTCTGTCTGGAGCGCACCGTATTCGGATTCATCCGGAGCTGCTCACCGATCTCCTGACTGGAATATCCGGCAAAAATACCCATGGATATGATCAGGCGGTCTTCCCGGGAGAGCACGCCAAGTGCACGCTGAATATCCGTCTGCTGGCAGACAGATTCCATGGTCTCCTGTTTTTGGTTTTGATCCCCCAAATCCTCGTCCAGCTGCGCAGGGGCAGTGGTGTATTGGCGGATTCGTCTGTTGCACTTGGCAGTTAAAATTCGGAATATCCAGGATTTAAAAGCGGAGGCCTCCCGAAGCGTACGTATTTCGGAGAAAGCGTCCAGCACGGTTTCACTTACTGCATCCTCGGCATCCTGTGCGTGGCGCAGCGTATAAAGTGCGAAACGATACAAATCCGTGTACACAGATTCATACAGTCTGGAAAATGCATGCGCATCCCCACCTTGCGCCAGGCGGATCAGCTCAGTCGTTGTATTCATGAGAATCTCCTTTCGCTGTGTTTGTATAATAAGTGTAAAAAAATCCCTGAACTGTTGCAGGGATTTTGAAATTTTATTGTAGCTGTTCATTTTTTTCAATAAAACCTTCTCCGTACACTTCGCGGGTCTCGGTCATCATGACAAACGCGTTCGGGTCAATTTCATGCACTGCGTTTAAAATCGTATGGGTCTGCACCTTGGAGCAGGCGCAGAGCAGTACGTCGCGTTCCTGCCGGGTGTAAGTGCCCATGGCGCGGATCGCTGTAGAGCCTCTGTCTGTAATCTCGCTGATCTTTTCAGCAATTTCCAGACCATTGTCTGTGATGATGACAGCAAGTGCTCCGGCTGATGTGCCGTACATGATTTTGTCAATCGCGAGGGAAGTGACAAAGGTAGTAATTAATCCATACAGTACAGCGTCCACATGCCGGAATACGGGCCAGCCAAGCAGGATCACGAGCAGGTCAAGCACCATCGTCACAGCACCGAGCGAGAGGTGCGGATGCAGGCGTTTGATGGTCATGATCAAAAAATCGGCGCCTCCGGAGGAGGTTCCGCGCATGTAAAACAGGCCAAGTCCGATTCCGAGAAATACACCTGCGTATAAGGCAGCCATAAAAGGAGAACCGGTATAGGACGGTGTGTGCGGGAAGACAATATCCAGAAAAAACGTGCACAGCAGCATAGTCCGCGCGGTTTTTCGGAGAAACTGTTTTCCGACAATGCGATAACTGATCAGGATAAGCGGAATATTCAGAACCAGGGAGGTGATACCGATCGGAAGCTTCCATAAATGATTGACAATCAGAGCCAGACCGGATACACCGCCAGGCGCAAAATCAGCGGTACGTGCAAACGTATAAATGCTGATCGCATAGCAGATACTGCCAATCAGATCAAATAAAAGATCGAGCAGAAAATTTTTGGTACTTTTTTTCAGGTTCATGGTAAAATCTCCGTTTCTTGTATGGATAAGCCTGCACTATTTATCTAAGGGCAGGGAAGTGTCTGTCAGTTATCATATCATAGTTTCCGGGATTTTAAAAGCCATAGGGCCTGTACATTTATGCCTTGCAGGAACGCAGGAAAAAAGGTATAATGTCCGGAAAGAGGGCTTTTTATAGGCCGGGCTGCGGCAGGCGTATGCAGCAGCTTTGTACAAAAATAGAAGAGGAGTTTATATTATGGAGTTTACCACAGTCAGAGAATTATACCGCAACAGCGGCGCTTACACGGATAAGGAAATTACAGTCGGCGGATGGGTGCGCAGCATCCGTGATTCCAAAACATTTGGTTTTATTGTTCTGCATGACGGCACCTTTTTTGAGACGCTTCAGATTGTATATTCGGACAGCCTTGCGAATTTTGCAGAGATTTCAAAATTGAATGTCGGGGCAGCAATTATCGTGAAAGGCACCCTGGTTGCGACGCCGGGTGCAAAGCAGCCGTTTGAGATTCAGGCAACAAGTGTGGAAGTGGAAGGAGCATCCACGCCGGATTATCCGATGCAGAAGAAGCGCCATTCTATGGAGTATCTGCGGACGGTTCCGCATCTTCGTCCGAGAACGAACACCTTCCAGGCAGTGTTCCGCGTGCGTTCCCTGATCGCATATGCGATTCACAAGTTTTTCCAGGAGCGCGATTTTGTTTATGTGCATGCGCCGCTGATTACGGCCAGCGACTGTGAAGGCGCAGGAGAGATGTTCCAGGTGACGACTTTTGACCTGAACAATATTCCGAAGAATGACAAGGGCGAGGTTGATTTTGCACAGGACTTTTTTGGGAAGGCCACGAAGCTGACAGTCAGCGGCCAGCTTGACGTTGAGGCATTTGCGCAGGCTTTCCGCAACGTTTATACGTTTGGCCCGACCTTCCGTTCTGAGAATTCCAATACGGCGCGCCATGCGGCGGAGTTCTGGATGATTGAGCCGGAGATTGCATTTGCAGATCTGAAGGATGATATGATTCTGGCAGAGGACATGATTAAATTTGTGATCCGCTACGTACTGGAGCATGCGCCGGAGGAGATGAATTTCTTTAATTCGTTTGTAGATAAGGGACTGATCGAGCGTCTGAACCATGTGCTGAATTCTGAGTTTGGCCATGTGACCTACACAGAGGCAGTTGAGATTCTTGAGAAGAACAATGACAAATTTGAGTACAAGGTTTCCTGGGGTTGTGACCTTCAGACCGAGCATGAGCGTTACCTGACTGAGCAGGTGTTCAAAAAGCCGCTGTTTGTGACCGATTACCCGAAGGAGATCAAAGCATTTTATATGAAGCTGAACGAGGACGGAAAGACTGTTGCAGCGATGGACTGCCTTGTTCCGGGCATTGGCGAGATTATCGGCGGAAGCCAGAGAGAGGACGATTTTGACAAACTTCAGAAGCGTATTGAGGAGCTTGGTATGAACGCAGAGGATTACAAATACTATATGGATCTGCGGAAATACGGTTCCACGCACCATGCAGGATTCGGGCTTGGTTTTGAGCGCTGCGTGATGTATCTGACCGGAATGTCAAACATCCGCGACGTGCTTCCATATCCGCGTACTGTGGGAAACTGCGAGTAAAGGAGAAGTATGAGCAGTAAGATTTTGGTTCTGGACGATGAGAAGGAGATTGCCGACGTAATCGCGCTTTATCTGCGCAACGACGGTTATGAGGTAGAGACAGCCTACAGCGGCCGGGAGGCGCTGGGGCTGATCGAAAAGGAAGAGCCGGATCTGGCGCTTCTTGATGTGATGCTTCCTGATATCGACGGTTTTCGAATCCTTCAGAAAATCCGGGAAAAATACAGGTTCCCGGTTATTATGCTGACTGCCAAAACGGAATATACGGATAAGATTGCCGGGCTGACGCTGGGAGCAGATGATTACATTGCAAAGCCGTTTAACCCGCTGGAGCTTGTGGCGCGGGTCAAGGCGCAGCTTCGCCGCTACACGAAGTACAATGAAAACAACAAGCAGCAGGGCAACCTCATTGATTTTGCCGGGCTTTTGATGAACCGGGATACACATGAATGTACCTACAACGAGCGGGAGCTGGTACTGACACCGATTGAGTTTGATATTCTGTGGCTTCTGTGTGAAAACCGTGGCAGGGTGATCAGCTCCGAGCAGCTGTTTGAACAGATCTGGAAGGAAAAGTATTTCAAGAACAGCAATAATACCGTGATGGTTCATATCCGTCATCTGCGCGAGAAGATGGGGGATGGAAGAAGAAAAAGTGATTTTATCAAAACCGTCTGGGGAGTAGGATATAAGGTTGAAAAATAATTATGGAAAGTTAAAACGAACAATACTGATTCGCTCGCTTCTGATTTCTGCTTTGGTGGCAGCAATCGGGTACGGCATCCTGACATTTCTGGTGGACGGAGTTTTCCAGGACAGTTTTGCACGGCTTGTTGTGACTGTCTTCATGAGACTTGGCGCCGAGGAATGGAGAGCTGTGGAGTATTACAACCGCATATTTGTTTACAACAAATCCATTTTTGTAGTGGGAAGCCTGGGCCTTTTGTTCCTGTTTTATTTTTATGTATCCGTAGGGCGTCTGACGAAGTATCTGAACGATATCAGCGGTGCACTGGAAAAAACACTGAACACTTCCGATGAGCCGATTATCTTGGTACCTGAACTGGAGCCGATGGCAGAGACGCTTTCCACACTCAAAATGAAGCTGAAATGCCGTGAGAGGGAGGCAGCAGAGAGTGAGCAGCGCAAAAATGAGCTGGTCGTCTATCTTGCACATGACCTCAAGACGCCTTTGACTTCTGTGATTGCTTATCTTACGATGCTGGATGAGCAGTCGGATATGCCCCCGGAGGACCGGGCAAAGTACACGCATATCACACTCGAAAAGGCGATACGGCTGGAAGAGCTGATCAGTGAGTTTTTTGAAATCACAAGATTTAATTTGCAGAATATTGTTCTGGATAAGGAAAAGCTGAATCTTTCGATTTTGCTGGAACAGCTGGCGGATGAGAGCTATGGAATGCTGAGTGAGAAGAATATGGTCTGTGCTGTGGATGTGGAAGAGAAGCTGATGTTCCAGGGAGATCCGGATAAGCTGGCGCGTGTGTTTGACAATCTTCTGCGCAATGCCGCTGCGTATGGTTATGAAGGGACGCAGATTCTGATTCAGGCCAGGGGAGGCAATGATTACATTACCATTATTTTTACGAATGAAGGGCCGCAGATTCCGCAGAAAAAGCTGGAAATGATCTTTGAAAAGTTTTATCGGATCGATGATGCCAGATCAAGCCGGACCGGAGGCGCCGGGCTGGGACTTGCAATTGCAAAACAGATTGTGGAGCTGCATGGCGGGACAATTTCTGCGACAAGTGACAGCCGGAACACACGGTTTATCGTAAGTTTTCCGGTACAGGATGAGTAAGGGGGATATCGCATGTCTGGAAAAAAGAGAAAAAAAACGTTCGGAGACGTACTGAGCACACTGCTGATGCTCGTGGCGCTTGGTGTATTTGTATTTTCAGCATATACCTTGTACGGTTTTTATCAGGAATACCGCAAGAGCTCCGTGGAGTATGATAATCTGGAAAATGATTATGCGTCTGTAGGCGAAGAGGAGGAAACAGAGGATTTCGACTCGCTTGAGGATGACAAAACAGTACAGGAAATTCAGAAGAAACAGACGATCAGCGGAAAAGAGGTTGTGACTGTTACGGAAAACGGAAAACAGATTACGGTTCCGACGATGCGCAACCCGATTGATTTTACGGAACTGAAACAGAAGAATGAAGATATTGTGGGCTGGCTCCGCATCCGTGCGCTTGGTATTTCTTATCCGGTTGTGCAGGGTGAGGACAATGATTTTTACCTGCACCGTACGTTTGAAAAGGAAGACAACTTTGCTGGCTGTATTTTTGTAAACTGTGACAACAGCGGAAATTTCACTGACCAGAACACAATCATCTACGGCCACAATATGAAAGACGGTTCCATGTTTGGAAAGCTGAAAAAATTCCGGGAAGAGGGCGTTTTCGATAAGAGCAAATACTTCTGGATGTTCACACCGGATCTGATTTATGAGTACCGGATTTTCTCCGCAACAGTTGTGGATAAGACCGGAATTACATATCAGTCTTTCTTTACGCAGGAGGATTTTGATACGCTGATGCAGCATGCGTTTGAGACTTCTGTGATCGACGGTTCTGATGTGGATGTCAATATGAATGACCGGATTATGACGCTTTCAACGTGTACCGGAGACGATGCGACGCGGTTTGTCGTGATGGGCAAGCTGGTGCAGATTTATGCGTCGAAGAAATAAATTCAAAAGGAAAATTCAGTGGGGAGGAAATACGGCAGTCAACCGTACTTCCTCCCCACAACATAAACAGGAACAAATAATCCTGCCAGATACACAACCAGTAAAATGCTTTGCAGAAACAGATTTACGCTTAAACTGGAAGCAGCGACTGTGCAGCAAATGTAAAGCGGCGGGATGGTCAGCAGGGTGACAAGCGACCAGATACGCAATGCCTTTACGATGTGCGGCCAGTTGCTGTTGTTAAAATACAGACCAGGCATATTCATGCGGAAAAATCCGTCCGAGATGCCGCTGATTTTATTTTCATCATAATAAGCAGGCAGTCTGTTTTTCATAAAAAACCAGAAATAGACGCCAAAGATAAGACTAAGCAGCTCAAATGTCAGAAATGTGGTTGGAAATGGATAAAGGATTGATTTTCTGCCAGATAAAAACCATATTCCCAGTAAGAATTCCAATAAAGAAAGCAGCGTACAGCCGCCAAAAAGAACCGCGTGTTTTTTGAGCTGTTCTTTTCTTTTTTCCGGTGTTTCTTCTGAGAAAGTGAGGGCTTTTTTGACAAGGACTTCTACCTGTGAAAGCTCCATATCAGAAGCAGTATCGAGACGCCGTCCTTCGAGCAGCTCTGTGACGGAAACGCCGAGAATGTCAGCGAGCGGCATCAGAAGGGAGATATCCGGCATACTTAAGCCACGCTCCCATTTGCTGACCGCTTTGTCAGACACGAACAGTTTTTCGGCGAGTTCTTTTTGGGTATAGCCTTTTGCTTTTCGCTCCTGGCATAAAAATTCTGCAAATGCAGTTTTGTCAAGTTCAAACATGTTTTATTACCTGCTTTCTGATAAATTATTAATTGGAGATTTCGTGTGGGGGAAATCGTTTTCAGTTTACCTGTTTCGTCCGGAAATAGCAACCGACTGGCAGTAGAATTGCCGGAAATTGGGGCAAAATCATTGTTAACAGAGAAAAAATGTTAGAAATGAGAGACAGGCAATGGGTGCAAAATCTGGCAGTGAGAGCAAGAATTATCAGATTTCAATGCAAAAACGGTCAGTGCCTGGGCAGGTATTTTGAGATTACATGCGCTATCTTTTCCTGTAAAATAAAGATAACAGAAAACAAAGTTTCATAACAGGAGGATAATAGCAATGAAAATGAAACAAATGATCGCAGTGATGACAGCTGCGGCAACACTGGCAGGAACTTTTGCGATGAGCGTAGCGGCTCAGGACAATGCTCTGGTATGGGCAAACGATCCGATCGAAATGACGCCGAAATATGAGGATGTTGTTTTTGCAACTGTTCCAACCTCTTCCGGAGAAGAACGTGAGTTGAAAATGAACATTTATCAGTCAGAGGATGTGACAGAGAATTCTCCGGTTATTGTATTTATCCACGGTGGTGCATGGTGGGAGGCATCCTACAAATGTGAAGAAGAATTTACAGGTTCCTGGTCCAATCAGCAGCTTACATACGTGCTTTCTCTTGTAGAGGAAGGGGCTACGGTAGCTACGATTGATTACCGCCTGAGCCAGGAAATGGCTTATCCGGCACAGATCGAGGACTGCAAGGGTGCAGTACGGTTCCTGCGTGCTCATGCAGAGGAATACGGAATTGATCCGGAGCGGATTGCAAGTTCCGGAACTTCAGCAGGTGCACATCTGGCAATTCTGCTTGCTGTTACAGGTGACGTGGAGGAGCTGGAAGGAGAAACAGGAGGAAATCTGGAACAGTCCAGTCGGGTGCAGGCGTGCGCAGATTTTTATGGTATGACGGATATTATTAATCTGAGTACAGATTTGTATGATGCTCCGTATAACATCAATGCAATGGATGCCTATAATCAGGTAGACGCATATAACTCAGCACGTTCTCAGCTTATCGGGTTTAATGAAGAGGGAGAAGGCATGGGCGTTCTGCGTGCAGAACAGTACAATCCGGATACGCCTTACAAAGAGGAGCTGAAGCTTGTGGAAATGGCGAGCCCGATCAATTACGTGACAACAGATGATGCACCGATCTTTATGGGACAGGGTGGAAAGGACCCGCGTGTATCTGTTGCACAGGCAGAGCGTCTTCACAAATTATACATTCAGGCAGGCCTTGAGGCATACCTCATGGTGAACTCCATGGCAGGCCATGATAATCTTGGAACGTATATCAATGAGGCGGCATTAAGCTTCCTGCGTGACAAGCTTGGCATGAATTAAGGATTTTGAATAACCGCGGTATCCAAAAGGCATTCGGCCCCGAAGATACCGCGGTCTTTTGTTGACGGCCCAGCGATTTTCTTGTTATGATAAATGAAGAGAGAATCGCGATAGAGGTGAATGAATTATCCGAAAAGGCAAAAAAGGAGGGCAAAGCCGTTGAAAAAATGGATGATCCCGGTACTGTTGCTCGGAATAGCATGGCTGAATGTTAGTCTGGTCTATGAGAAGGAAAGTGATAACCGGATAGCTGGAAAAGTTAAGTTTACATTTGTGGCTCCGATGGCTAATTATGGCTACTGGGGGCAGGCGGCGCTGGCAGTTTCCGAGGCGTGTAAGGAGCGCGGCATTGATGTAAAATGTGTCGGGAGTGCGAAGTCTGATCCGGTTTTGCAGATCCAGAGCATTCAAAGCGCGATCCGCTCCGGAGCAGATGGGATTATTACGACAGGGCTGTTGGACAACGAAGCGTTCCGGAATGTGTTGTTTGAGGCGAAACAAGCAGATATTCCGATTGTTTTGATTGATTCTAATGCGGAAGATTCTGCGCATCTTTGTTATATCGGCATTGATAATTTTTCAGCCGGGCAGACTGCTGCCCGATTACTCGCGGATTTGACCGGGGAAGAGGGAAGGATAGCTGTTGTTGCGTCGGAAATTGAAAAGCCGAATCAGGCGGAGCGGCTGCGTGGCCTGAAAGATGGACTGGAACAATATCCGGATATGGAGATTACTGCTGTGCTGGAACGAGGTGAAAGTATTATTGCGCTGAAGGATCAGATTACACAGCTTTTGGACCAGAATCCCCAGATTGACGGACTGTTTTGCATCGAAGGGTATTCTTCACGGGCGATTTCGCTGATTATGGAAGAACATCCGGAAAGCTATACACAGGTACACAAGGTGGTTTTTGATTTGAATGACGATACAAGCCAGGCGCTGCAAAACGGCTATGTAGATATTGTTCTGGAACAGCGCCCGCAGACGATGGGAACGGAGGCTGTGCGCGTTTTATATGAACATTGTAATCAGGTGGTGGAGGGAGGCAGTATGGAGCGTGAAAAGGATGTGCTTCTGGAGCCGGAGATTATAACAGCCTGGGATGAAAGCGTGACAGAGCCGTATATCAGTGGGGAATTATCATGGCATGTATACTGAAGAAAAAATATAAAGATACGATTCACTCTATCCTGCGGCGTTATCTGATCTCTATTAGATCG
>CAOJHI010000074.1 GCA_948436005.1 uncultured Lachnospiraceae bacterium | reverse complement strand
TTCTTATCTTGCACTTCCGGACAGTGATACCTTTCAGGGCAGCCTGTCTGACAGGTTCATGAAACCTGCGCTTTGTCCCTCCTCACAATCGAAACAGCCCCGCCTTACACAGACAGCTCCACCTGGCTCCCGTGCAGCCCCTTCTTTACATAAATTTTCCGGTCAATCCGCTCCTTCAGCTCTTCCACATGCGAGATAATACCCGCCAGGCGGCCGCTCCCTGTCAACTCCTGTAAAATACGTACTGCCTGATCTAACGACTCCCGGTCCAGCGAACCAAAACCCTCGTCAATAAAAACCGCATCAAGCTGCACGCCTCCGGCATGCTGTTGCACAACGTCTGCCAGTCCCAGGGCAAGTGCAAGAGACGCTTTAAAGGACTCCCCGCCTGAAAGACTCTGCACACTGCGCAGGCGGCCCGTGTAATAATCAAATACATCCAGCTCCAGCCCTGACTGGCTGCGCAGGCTGTCTGCTGTTTCCCTGCGTTTCAGATAATAGCGTCCGCCGGACATTGTTCCAAACCGTTTATTTGCCTCCCGGATTACCTGACTGAAATAAACTGTCTGAATATACTGCTCAAAGGCCAGCTTTTGCCTCCCCTTCAGCTCTCCATTCGCCGTATCAGACAAAGAAGCAAGCATCTGATAAGAATCCTGAATCTGCGTCAGTTTCTTCTCACACTTTCGCAGCTGCGCAAGAATTCCCCCGTCTGTCTGCAACAGAACAAGACTGCCTTCCTGCTGCCTCTCAAGCTCCTCCTTTTCAGCCAAGAGCTCCTTCCTTTTCTCCACAAGCCCTTCCGTCCGCAGCGGTGCCTGTTCCCCTGTCTGTGCTTTCAAAAGCTCCAGCGCATGTTTTTCTGCCTGAATCCTGCTCTGGCGCGCCTCCAGTGCTGTCCTGGTGCCCAAAACCTTCTCCCGAATCTGACTGCTTTTTTGCGCAAGCTCCCGTGCAGCATTCTGCGCTTCTGTATGGTTCTCATAAAAAAGAGTGCTTTTCAGTTCCACCCACTGCAGCTCCTTTTCCTGCCTCTGCGCACGGAGCCTGATCAGCTCAAGCAGACATTCCTCCTGCTCCTTCTGAAGTGCAGCACCTTTTTCCTTCTGCTGCAAAACCTCTTTCTCCAACGATTCCTTTTCCGTCAGAAGTAACTGCAATTCCTGTTTTCTCATACCAAGCTGCTGCATCATTGCGTGCAGTTCCTGCGTCTGCTTGTGCAGATATGCGTTGGCTGCCCGGCTTCCAATTTCTTCCCAATGCCGGATTTCCGCTTTGCTGCCATCCTCCGCATTCTGAATTGTTTCCTGGCTCCCTCCTTGTTTTGGATTCCAGATTTCCTCCCGCCTGCACCATTTTTCTACAGTACTACAAATCTGTGCATACTTTCCATTCTCACCTGCTGCAATACCGGAAGCCCTCTCTGTCCGCAAAAGTGCTGTGTCTCTTTGCTTTGCCAGCTTTTTGAGCTCCTCCTCTGACGGCACGCGGTTCTTTGACATTGCCGGAGCCGGATGCTCTTTCGAACCACAGACCGGGCAAGGCTTCCCCGCCTCAAGACCCTGGGCCAGAATCCCTGCCTGCCCGCTTAAAAATGCTGCCTCCAGATCTACGTACTGCTTTCCGAGCGCAGTACTTTCCTCTCTTGCATCCATAAATTCCTTCTGCGCCTTATTCCGGAGCTTTTCCTGCTTTGCAGCCTCCTGCAGCATTTCCTCCAAGCGTTCAAGTCTCTGCTGCCGTGCGGCTGCTTTTTCTTCTTCCATTTCCAGAACATGCAGTGTCTCCTCCGGCCGGCCAATAGACTGAAGACGCATTTCTCCCTTTGCCACAGACTCCTGAATCTTCTGAAACTGTATTTCCTGCGCATTTTTCTTCTGATCTGCCTGCTCCTGTGCCCTTCCTAGTTCTCCAATTGCTTCTCCCAGCCTTTCAAATGCTTCATAGCGATTCATCTGCTCTGTCAGAACGGCCAGCCGTTCCTCCATCTGCCTGGCTGCGGGTTCTTCGCCAAGCGCCTCCTCATGCTGTTCCTTGTGCACTGTAAGTTCTTTGCGCAGCTTCTCTAATAATACCTCCTTTTCCCTTTGCTGCATCTCCGCCTGCTCAAGCAACTGTGCCCTGCCAAGCTGCTCCTGAAGCATCATCAATTCTTCTTCCAGCCCGCTCAGACGCTCTTTTCTCTGCTCCTTTCGTTTTCCCTCCTGTTCCAGCAGTCCCTCAAGCGCACGGCTGACTGCTTCCACATAATAAACGATATTCTCCTTCTGCAAAATACCGCGCAGTTCTTCTGTCCAGCTCAGCTCCTTTTCCTGAATTCCCGCTTTCTCCTCAAGCTCATCCTTCACCTCAATTCCGTTTTTCTCCTGAACATTTTCTTTTACCTGAATTTCCCCGCTTACCCGAATCTCCTTTCTATCATCCTTCACGTTCTCTCCAGCCGTCTCCTCCTCACACTCCGGCAGCACAATCCCTCTCATATACTGCTCTGTGCTTCGCTGAAGCTCTTCATATTCCCGTTTCGCGTCCAAAAGCTGCCTTTTCAGCTCCTTCGCAAAATCCTCATAACAGCCCGTATCAAAAATCTTCCGGAAAATCTTTCCCCGCTCCTGCGTCCCCGCAAGGAGAAGTTTCTGAAAATCTCCCTGCGCAATCATTGCAATCTGTACAAACTGACTGCGCTCAAGTCCAAGCAATTCCTCCACTGCTTTCGTCGTCTGACGGCTTCCGGAAACCACACGGCCGTCCGGATATACCAAAGAAGCATCTGCCCCCTCCTTCGTCATCCCCTCACCCCGCGCCTTTGGCCGGATATACTCCGGATTGCGCCGGATGGTATACTGCTTTCCCCTGCACGTAAAAACAAGCTCCACATACGTTTTCTCTGCCGGAGCCGCAAAATCGGAGCGAAGCATGTCCGGTCTGCGGACATCCCCACTCGCCTCTCCATACAGTGCAAACACAATACCGTCAAAAATTGTTGTCTTCCCGGCGCCCGTATCGCCTGTGATCAGATACAGCCCATGATCTCCAAATTTCGAAAATGGCACCTCCACGCTCGCTGCATACGGCCCAAACGCACACATAGTCAGATGTTCCGGTCTCATTCTTATCCCCTTTGCTCTATAATGATTGCATAAAGATTATTATTAATTGCATTTGTCTGTATTTTTAATTCATCTTGGAAATTTCTCTGTTTAAGTCCCAATTCAAAGACATAATAGCATTCCAACTGTCTCTACCAGACCTCTCTGCTCTTCGCTCATCTTCCTGCCATTTTGCAGCTCATAAAATTCTGCAAAAAGTTCTGCCGGTGTTTTCTCATCCAGAAAGACTGTCTGCTGTGTGTCCTCTGCTGTGGCCTGATTCTTTTCAAAATCAAGCCGCATAATATTCGGATATACCTCACGCAGTCTCCCGATCGCATCCAGCACTTCTTCCTCATCGGTCAGCGTAATATGCAGATAATCTTTTCGGTCAGCTGCTTCATAAATCTCGCTCTCAAGCAGCCTGTCGATCGGCCCGCGAATTTCCCGCATTTCCCGTTTCGGCGTCAACGGAATCGTCCGGACTGACACGGCCTTGCCCGGCCCGGTCTCAACAACTGTAACTGATTTCTGATGTCCTGCTTCCGAAAAAGAATACTTTAACGGGGAACCACAATAGCGTACCGTTTCCCGCCCGATCTTCTGCGGGCGGTGCAGATGCCCAAGTGCCACATAATCAAACCCATCCACAGCAGAAACACTCACCTGGTCCAGTCCTCCGATGGAAAGCTCCTCAGAATCACAGACAGCTGCGCCCGCCAGAAACTGGTGCATCACCAGAATATGAGTCTGCTGTTCCGGCAGCTCTGTTCCTGCAAGCACAGCCTCCACCGCCTGCTGCGTTGTCTCAATTTCTCTCTCCGGAAAAAAACGCCGCACCTGTGCCGGCCGCAGATATGGCAGCAGCCAGATACAAACCTGTTCCAAAATATCCGTCTGTTTTTCAGATACTTCACTCTGCACCGGGTCGCTTATCTGCTCCTCAGACATTCCAACCTGCACCGGGCCGCTTATCTCCTCCTCAGACATTCCTACCTGCACCCGGTCGCTTATCTCCTCAGATCCCCCGCCCCTTTTTTCTGCCATTATTTGCAGAACATTCTTCTCTGGCATTCCTTTCCCGTCTGCCCGACCTCCGGCTTCTTTCCGGCTCTCCGCCCGTTCACACACATGCTCTGTAATCCGGCTGATTACCGGTTTATCTTTGTCAGCAAATTTCGTTACAAGGTACCCCTGCAGCTTTCCGTCAAACACCCGGTTCATATAAATCCCGGCATGCTCCAGCATCCCGCTCCCATAGGCGACGCGTTCCGGCGAATCGTGATTTCCGCTGATCGCCCACACCGGGATCCCGCGTACTGCAAACTGTGACAAAAACCAGTCCACCGTCTCAACCGCCTCTGCGGACGGCTGCGACTTGTCATACAAATCCCCTGCAATCCAGACACCATCCGGAGCATTCTCATCCGCCAGCTCCAAAATCCGCTCCAGAATATATTTCTGGTCTTCCAGCATGGAAAATCCATTCACACGTTTTCCTATATGTAAATCTGAAATGTGAAAAAATCTCATACGCACCTCCTGCTTTTCCCATCCTAACATATTTTCACGCATTGATAAAGCGCGAAAAAGGCTGCTGCAAACCTGAGTCCGCAGCAGCCTTTTCATAAGCTGTTCTATATTGATTTTACAGTGCTGTTCCCTGTGCCAGCATCGCATTTGCAACCTTTTCAAATCCGGCAATGTTTGCGCCTGTCACATAATTGCCCTCAACTCCATAGCGTTTCGCCGCATCGGAAATTTTAATATAGATATCATTCATCATGCGCTGAAGCTTCTCATCCACTTCCTCAAAAGTCCAGCTCAGACGCATGCTGTTCTGGCACATCTCAAGTGCGGAAGTACCAACGCCGCCTGCATTGGAAGCCTTGCCCGGCAGGAACAGAATTCCCTCCTCCAGGAAAAAGTCAGTAGCTTCACGTGTACTCGGCATATTTGCACCTTCAGCAACCGCAAAACAGCCGTTTGCCTTCAGGATCTTTGCATCATCAAGGTTCAGCTCATTCTGTGTTGCACACGGAAGTGCAATGTCACATTTGATATTCCAGATGCCTTTTCCCTCTGTGTAAACAGCACCCGGCACCATATCCGCATACTCTTTAATTCTGCCGCGGCGAACTTCTTTGATTTCCTTTACAAGATCAAGCTTGATTCCTTCCGGGTCATAAACATAACCGTTCGAATCACTCATTGCAACAACCTTTGCACCGAGCTGCTGTGCCTTTTCTGTCGCATAAATGGCAACATTTCCGGAACCGGATACAAGTACCGTCTTTCCTGCAAGCTCCAGATCGTGCTCTTTCAGCATTGCGTCCAGAATATAGACCAGGCCATAACCGGTTGCCTGCGTACGGACAAGTGAACCGCCCCATGTCAGGCCCTTGCCTGTCAGAACACCTTCATACAGGCCCCTCATTCTTTTATATTGTCCATAAAGATAGCCAATCTCTCTTCCGCCTACACCGATATCTCCGGCCGGAACGTCCTGGTCAGCCCCGATGTATTTGGAAAGCTCTGTCATAAAGCTCTGGCAAAATGCCATAACCTCGCGGTCAGATTTACCTTTCGGGTCAAAATTAGAGCCACCCTTGCCGCCGCCGATCGGAAGTCCTGTCAGAGAATTCTTAAAGATCTGCTCAAACCCCAGAAACTTCAAAATGCCCTGATTTACAGACGGATGGAAACGCAGTCCTCCCTTGTACGGCCCGATTGCGCTGTTGAACTGTACACGGTACCCTTTGTTTACCTGTATCTTTCCACTGTCATCTACCCACGGAACCTTAAAGGAAATCACCCGCTCCGGCTCAACCAGTCTCTCAAGCAGGCTCGCTTCACGGTACTTCTCCTCATTTGCGTCAATGACAAGCTTCAGAGAATCCAGCACTTCCTTCACTGCCTGATGAAACTCCGGCTCACCCGGGTTCTGCGCTACGACACGCTCGTAAATCTCTTCTGTGTATGACATAAAATTTGGCCTCCTTAATCTGAAAATGAATCTGAAACAAATATCTGCGTTATTATACAACGCACAATCCCATTTGGCAAATACTTTTTCACGTTAACGATGAGAAGTGGCAAAATGTTGAATTATAAACGTTCCAGAGCCACTTTCTTCAGCAATTCATCCACTAATTCTCTTGTCGGAGGTTTCGTTCCGACTGTGGTAACTGCTCCTGCCGACGATGCCATCCCCAGGGCCGCTGCCTGCTCAAAAGAAAGCCCCTGCTCCCAGGCATAGGCCAGCGCAGCGACCATCGCATCCCCTGCGCCTACCGTAGAATGCACCTGCACCGGCAGAGCACGGCACCTCACCGTACAGCCATTTTTCATGAAAACAGCCCCGTCGCCGCCCATGGAAATCGCCACCTGGCCAATGCCCCGATCAAGGAGCCTCTGCCCCAGTTCCGTGATATGCCGGCAAGTTGGTTTCTGTCTGGCCTCTGATGCCCCATTTTGGCTATTCGCAAAATACTGCTCCAACTCCACTATGTTTGGCTTAATCATATCAGGCTTTGCATAAAGCGAACAGGCAAACAGCTCCCCATCTGCATCAAGCAGAACAGCTGCTCCCTTTGCATGCATTTTTTCTGTGAGAACACCGTAAATATCCTTGGGCACACCGCGAGGAATGCTGCCTGACAGCACCACAAGCGTCCCGGGAGCCGCATATCCTTCCAGCTTTGTAATCAGCTCCTCTAGCTTCTCCTGCGTTACCTTTGGCCCCGGTTCATTCAGCTCCGTGACAACGCCGCCCTCCTCTACAACCTTTGTATTGGTCCGCGTTTCCCCGGACACACTGACAAAATCGGCCGGAATCCCATAATCCGCAAGCACACGCTGAATCGTCTCCCCGGCATTTCCTGCCACAAACCCGGTTGCAACCGTCTCGCCGCCGAGATGATGGATCGTCTTGGAAACATTAATTCCTTTCCCTCCTGCATCCATGCAGGTCCGCTTAATCCGGTTCAGGCCGCCATGCACAAATGTTCCGATATCAATCGTCCTGTCAATGGCAGGATTCATGGTCACTGTAACAATCATAACTCTCCTCCCGTTTAATTATAAACTACAAACGGGCTGCCTCACAGACACCTGTGAAGCAACCCTGTCCTGTTTTATTCGCTTCTGTAATCCTTGAGCGCACCGAGCGTCACATCAACCTTCTCAGAATCATACTCGCCGTCATGTGCAGAGCTGACTGTCACTTTAATGTCCTCACCTGCTGCATAATAAGCCAGTATCTCCCGCAGTCCTTCCATTGAAGTAATCCCGCTGCCGTCAAATTTTGTAATGACATCGCCTTTTTTCAGGCCTGCTGCCTCAGCCGGGCTGCCTTCTGCTACTTCTGTAATAAAGAGTCCTCGCGGAATTCCGTACAGGGAAGACATCTCATCCGTCACACTCTGTCCGTAAATACCGATATAAGCCCGATCATCCTCCTCAACTGTCTCCGTACGTGTCTTTTTGTTCATCAGGTCCTCAAGAACCGGCTTTGCATAGGAAATCGGAATCGCGTAGCCCATGCCTTCCACGCCTGCTGCCTTGATCTTTGCTGAATTGATTCCAATCACACGGCCATTCATATCAAGAAGTGCTCCGCCGCTGTTTCCGCCATTGATCGCAGCGTCCGTCTGAATCAGTTTTGTATTATCGTATCCGTCCGCCTGAATCGTACGGTTCAGCGCACTCACAATCCCCGTGGTCACAGACTGCCCGTAACCAAGTGCGTTACCGATAGCAACCACCTGCTCACCTACCAACAGATCATCGGAGTCGCCGATCTGGGCAACCTTGATCTGGTCTCTCGTGTCATCTTTCAGGTCAGACAGCTTCACACACACAACCGCCAGGTCGTTTTCCGGATCAGTCCCTTTTACGACTGCCTCATACACTGCGTCATCCACAAAACCAACTGTAAGCTCTGTGGCTCCTTCCACCACGTGATTGTTCGTGCAGATCAGCAGCTCATCCTCGTTCTGTCCGATAATAATACCGGAACCCCTGCTCTCGCTCTCATACGTGTAAGTCCTGCCGTTTCCGAAACCATACATGCCATACCGGCTGAACAGATCGCGTACCTCCTGCACTGATTTGTTTGTAATCGATACGACTGCCGGCATCACTTCTTTCACAATGTCTGAAACACCTGTAATCGTACCGTCTGTCTTTTTAACCTCCGCTGCATCTACCTCTGCCGTAGACAGAAGCGTATAGCCGCTCTCCTCACCGGAGACCTTTTCTCCATCTGCAAACCCGGTCAGCCCTGTAAATGCTGCAACCATTAAAGTTCCTGCACATAAGAAAGAAAGTAAAGTCTGTTTCTTCATATAAAATCCCTCCTGGTATATTTTGTCCGGCAATCTGGAAATCTGGAAATCATTTCAAAAATCAAATCTCCGTTTCCCGGTCCGTTGTCTTTATGTTAGTTCAGAGTATAACCGTGCCCTTTGACAAAATTGTGATAAATATGTGGTAAATCTGTGAACTCGGCCAAAATACACGCGCAAATTTTTTAGGGAAACTTTGATTAAAGCGTTTCTTTAAGAAAATCACCCTCCATATAAAATCAATCCGAACCATGTCACGACACCGCCCCCGTTCTCAAACGCGATTCCGGCACGCTGCGCTAAAAGCGGTACCACAATGCCATATCCCTCAATGCATGGAATCATCCGCTCCGGATACCTGCACGGCCCGGCCGGATATGCACACTCCGGACAGATTGCACAGGAATCTCCTGACATTGCCAGTGTCCGCAAAGAATGTTGCTGAAACAGAAACCGAATTTCACGCGTCACATCTTCATGTCCGCCCCTTGTTGCAAGCGTCTCTTCCATATTCATGATGTCCTGCACTTCCGCTACTGTAGTAAAGACAAATGCACCCTCAAATGCGCTGCACGCTGCCCGGCATTCCTCCACAGTCCCAACGCCCGGCGGACATGCCCAGCTTTTCCCGTAACGCGGGCACTCTTCTTTACAAATTGTCCGCACCCGCTCAGAAAACGGAATTTCTTCTTTTGATACCCACGCATACTGAATCACGGGAAGCTCCCGTATTTCCTCTTCCAGCATTGCTCTGATTGTGTCATCCATCTGCTACAGTTTCCCCCTGAATATTCTCACTGATGCATTCTGCAAGTTTCCGAATTTTTCAATATTCTAAATTTTCAATATTCCAAGTATACCTGTTTTCTTTCCCTGTAGCAATACCTTGATAAAAAAAGCGAAGCCCAAAATCTTCTTCCCGGCAGCTGTACTCTGTTTGAATTTTTTAAGAAAGATTGCCTTGCTTTTTCCTGCAATCCCTGCTAACCTCATCTTGTATCATTTTTTCTAAGGACAGGTGATCTTATGCATTTTACAATAAAAGCGCTTCTCGCCGCATTCTGGCTGATCTTTGTGCCAACGGCCTCAGGAGCTTTATTTTTAAGAAAAAAAGAAAGCTTTACACTCTGTGAAAGCTTTCTGACCGGCTATCTATTCCTGTTTGCGGCTACAGAGCTTCTGACTGTACCCATGCTCTTTGCAAATCTGCCGCTTCATGTTCTTGTTATCTGCTATGCTGCCGTCATGTGCATCGCTGCGGTGGGCGGCCTTTTCAGTATGAAAAAACGCGGCTTTTCCACATGGTTTCCCACAAAGAAAAAACTGCAGGGTACCTCTGTATTTTTCTGGATGGCAGTGCTTTTGATTGCACTCCAGGTATTTGTGGTTGTCCGCTACGCGCATCTTGATGCAGACGACGCACTGTACGTAGCCGCGTCCACTACAGCAATACAGGAAGACAGCATTTTCCATGTAAATTCCTACACAGGAAATGCTTACCGCGAATTGCCGCGCAGATATATTCTGTCGCCGTTCCCGATTTTCCTGGCTGTAATCAGCCAGCTTGTAGGAGGGCTCCACGCCGCTATCACTGCGCATACGATCTTTCCGGCAGTCTTTCTTCCGGCCTCTTACCTTGCACTGTACCAGCTTGCGAAAAAATGGTTTGCCAAAGACAAAGACGCGCACGGAATATTTCTGTTCCTCGCAGCCGTGCTCTTCTGGTTTTCTGCCTATTCTACTTATAATTCCGGCAGCTTCCAGATGATCCGTATCTGGCAGGGTAAAGCTTTGCTGGCCGCATTTATGCTGCCGCTTGTGATCTGGCTTTCCTTATCAGTAATGATGCAGGAAAAACCGGAATATCCCTGGCTGTTTTACGGTATGGCCAACCTCGGTGCCTGTCTGCTTACCTCAGTGGGTATCATTCTTACGCCGATTATGATGGGCTGTTTTACGCTGATCGGAGCCATACATTTTAAAAGCCTCCGAAGACTGGCCGCAGGCTTGCTGTGCTGTCTGCCGTCTATTATATGCGGGATTGCATATATTATGATTTTAGTGTTAAGGAGATACGGAATCCTATGAAAGAACTCATGACATGGATCCTTTCCAACTGGAAAATGTACTGGGATGGCGGTTATTACCAATATCTTCTTCTGGCTGCCGTCATCTATCTTCTTGTTCAAAAACGAAAGGAAAAAAATACGCGCTTTGTATTGCTCTACTCCGCGCTTCTGCTGTTCATTTTTCTGTGTCCGCTTACTGCGGCCATAATCCACGCCTGCATTGGCGATGAAGTTTACTGGAGAGTCCTGTGGCTCCTTCCCACGGTCTTCCTGATTGCGCTTGCAGCGGCAGATTTGCTGAAAAAACGGAAAACCAAAATACAGAAGCTTACCCTGATGCTGCTTTTTTCTGCAATCATTGCCATAAGCGGCAAAGGTATGTTTGCTGCCAACAACTTCTTTCTCGCAGATAATCCGCAGAAAGTTCCAAGCGAAGTGGTTTACCTCTGCAATTTGATCAACAACAAAGCTGCTGCCGACGGACTTGAACTGGTACGCCTGGCCACAGACGAACATATCGGCGCCTACGCCCGTGTCTATGACGCATCCATTCTGATGCCTTACGGCAGGCGCGGCAAAGGCTCGCTTGGAAAATACAGCCAAACGCTCCACAAACAGATTAATTCCACAGAACCGGATTTCAAACGTATTGCCAAATGCGCAAAAAAACTGCAGTGTAATTTTATCATCATGGATTTGCGAGGCCAGTCACCCATGGATACCTTTTCTGCTTACGGCTACGCAAAAATCGGAGAACTCAACAAATATACGATCTTTCAGCTGATCGAACAGGGGGAAGCATAGTATGGCAAATTTCTGTTTAATTCTTGCATACGACGGCACACGTTACAATGGCTGGCAGCGCCAGGGCAACACACCGGACACCATTCAGGAAAAACTCGAAAATATTCTGGAGCATCTGTACGGGGAGCCAGTTGAAGTCCACGGCTCCGGCCGTACTGATGCCGGGGTACATGCCCTTCGCCAGGTGGCAAATTATCATGTTCCAAGAATGCTGAGCCGTTTTTCCTGTCAGGAAATCCAAACCTATTTTAATCAGTATCTTCCCCGTGATATCCGTGTTCTGTCTGTCTCAAAAGCAGACAGCCGTTTCCATGCGCGCTTAAGCGCTGAAAGCAAGATTTATGAATACCGGATTGACTGCGGGCCGATCGCTGATATCTTTAACCGACGTTACCTCTACCGCATTGAAGAACCGCTCAATCTCGAAAAGATGCAGGAAGCGGCTTCTTATCTGGTCGGCACACATGATTTCAAAAGCTTCTGCGCCAACCGTCACATGAAAAAATCAACCGTTCGTACCATCTATGACATTTCTTTTGAACTCGCGGACGGCATTCTGTATATCCGCTACTGCGGCGACGGCTTTCTCTATCACATGGTACGCATTCTCACCGGAACGCTGATTGAAATCGGTATGGGCGACCTCCTCCCGACACAGCTTCCCACTATTTTTGAAAGTCAGAACCGCGAACTAGCCGGATTCACTGCACCTGCCCAGGGACTATTTCTCGTGGAGGTTCAATATCCGGAAGCAGGCGAATAATCCGCATGTTCCCAGAAATCCTGGTTAATGTTTTTTAAACGTATTATGTATTTTAAAACCTATTATGTATTTTAAAACTTATCATGTATTTTAAAACTTATTGTGCATTTTAAAACTTATCATGCATTTTAAAACTTATTGTGCATTTTAAAACTTATCATGCATTTTAAAACTTATCATGCATTTTAAAACTTATCATGCATTTTAAAACTTATCATGTATTTTAAAACTTATTGTGCATTTTCGAACTTATTGTGCACTTTCGAACTCATTGTGCATTTTCGAACTTATTGTGCATTTTCGAACTTATTGTGCATTTTCGAACTTATTGTGCATTTTCGAAC
>CAOJHI010000073.1 GCA_948436005.1 uncultured Lachnospiraceae bacterium | reverse complement strand
AAACGGCAAAAGACCCTCTTTATCATAGTAGCGCAGCGTATAAACCGAAACGCCTGCTTTTTGTGCTGCCTGCGAAATCGTGTACTCCATGTTCCGTCCGCCCTCTCTTTTGTAATTATCTCTTTTATTCTAAAGGCTACAGTGCGCTCTATGTCAAGCCATTTCTGTCCAGTACATTTTCACCCGAAATTCTGTGCCAACCCCTACTTCACTGCTTGCTTCAATCACTCCATTCTGCATCAGGAATACCTGCTTTGCCATTGCAAGGCCAATCCCCACACTTTCACCTGAGGTATTTCCGCCCCGGTAAAACCGTTCAAAAATATGCGGCAAATGCTCTTTTGCAATTCCCTCTCCGTTATCCCGTATTACAAAATTTGTCGCAAAATTATTCTGGTTCACCAGAATCTCCACTGTACCGCCGCATGCAGTGTGCTCCACGCAATTTTTCACAATATTGGAAAAGGCCTCTGATGTCCAATGTACATCACAGACCATCTCAATCTCGCCGCAATCCGGAAGAATGAGCCGGATTCCTTTCTGTTCCGCCGAAACTTCCACTGGCTGACAGGCATTTTCAAGCAATGCCTGCGCGCTTATCCGTTCGCGCTTCAATTTCAGCATATTGGCATCAAGCTGAGAAAGCGTCAGCAGATTTCGAATCAGCCACGTAATGCGCTCCACCTGCGAATCAATCTTTTCCGTAAACTCAACCCGCTTTTCCTCAGGCAAATCAGGATTTTTCAGAAGATCCGTCAGAATCGTGACAGCTGCAAGAGGCGTCTTAATCTGGTGTGAAATATCCGAAAGCATTCCTGCCAGATACTCCTTATCCCGCATTGCCACGGAAGACTGCTCTTTCGTCTGTACAACCAGCTTGTAAATCTCACTCTGTAAAATCCCGACCTTTCCTTCCATACATTTCACCGGCGGCATCAATTCCGGGTAATCCTGCATCCGCATCAGATACTCCGTCAGTTCCTCCACCTGCTTTTTCTGTCTCCTTTGCCGGACCAGCATACAAATCAGGCACACAGCCAGCCCGGCAGCCAAGAATCCAAACACCATATCACGCACTCTCCCCTCTTCCGCTCATGTAAAATCGGGCAATCCTGAAGATTATGGCCCTCCATGCCAGTCCTGTCTGTATCTTCCCCACAGCCGTCCAGTTGTCCCTACTCCATACAGTATCCAATCCCCCGCACAGTCCGAATCAGCGTCCCCTCTGCCGTATCTCCCAGCTTTCGCCGCAGCCGCTTCACATACACACTGAGCGTATTATCATTCACATAATCCCCGGCCTCATCCCAGATCAGCTGCAGAATCTGCCCTCTCGAAAGCGTCTGGCCGCGGTGTCGCAAGAAAATGAGCAGCAGCCTGTACTCCATTGCCGTCAAAATTATTTCTTCTTTATCAGCAAATATCCTTCCGGTCTGCAGATTTATCTGATTCTTACCAACCGTCAACAGTTCGCCAGGAATCCCCGCTTCCTGCTTTGTGCGCCGCAGAATTGCCTTCATCCGCGCCAGCAGTTCCCGGATGCGGAACGGTTTCGCAATATAATCATCCGCGCCCTGTTCCAGGGCGCGCACGGTGCTCACTTCATCGTCACATGCAGTCAGAAACAGAATCGGTGTCTGGCTTTTCTGCCGGATTTCCCGGCAGATCTGATACCCGTCTCCGTCCGGCAGCATAACGTCCAGTAGATAAATATCTATCTCAGGTCTGCTGCCGATGAGCCGAAGCGCCTCCGAAACCGTGGAAGCTGCAAGCACCTCATAGCCCTCCTGTGCGAGTGCAAATTGCAGGCCATCCAAAATAATACTGTCATCTTCCACGATCAAAACCCTCATAGTATGTTCCTTTCCATCAGCCTTCCCGGCGGATATTTTCTAATATCTCTTCTTTTTGTACCTTTGCACAGCAGCGCATCGTAATTCCAACCAGCACGCTGCCAGCCAGTACCACAGCGCCTGCAATCAGTCCAACTGGCAGCCAGATCACAATATTTCCAAAAAGCGTATGGAATCCGAAGCGAATCACGTAAATCAGCAGTGCGGAAAAAATACCTGCTGCCACCAGCGCCCTTGCAAAGATCCCGGCACATTCGTACAACAGCATCTTTCGCAGCTGACTGCCTGACATACCGACTGATTTTAATATTGCAAATTCACGGCTGCTGCCAGTCATCCATCCCTGGACGGAATTAAACAGATTCAAAAGGCAGATCACAGAGGTCAGCAGGACAAAGGAGATCAGCAGGACATTTGCAATACTCTGAATGGCGTCCCCGAATTCCATCCGGATCTCGTTTTCTCCTAAAAGCACTCCCGGATCGTTTCCGTCCCTCAGCTTTTTCACACGCTCTATCAGCTCATTTGGCTCTCCGTTTGTACGGATCATCAGGTGCCGGTCCGTCATACCTCGCCTGCCGGTCTCAGAATTTATAATTTTGCCAATCTGACTATACACGCCTTCATTGACAAACAGCCAGAGATAATTGGTTCCCACTTCCTCTACGTAATCTTTCAGCTCTTCGTGCGATCCGAGCCCTGCAATCTCGAATGGCATTACCTGGTTTTTCTCTTCTTTTGATGAATAAATGCTTACGGGAATTTCATCCCCTGCCTGCAAATCCGTCATTGCATGGATGCGGTAATAACGGTAGCGCTCCGGCTCCCTGCCCCACACGCCCATGCTGTCCGTAGAGATCGTCCCTTCATTTAAAACCAAAACCGCGGGTTTTTCCCGATCCAGGAGTTTTTCCTTATCAGCACCTGTCTTTTCCGCCATCCGCGCTAGTGTTTCATCATCCACCATCATGAAATTCACAACATAGGAATCACTCGGCGCCTCCTGCGCATATTCTTCATCGGTTAATTCCTTATGATAATACAGGTTAAAAATATCACGGCGCGCCGCATCGTATTCTGCACTGTATACGGTTCCCGGCACTTCTCCCGAAAACATCAGGTCGCCCCATTCCACTGCGCTCACAATCCCAGGGTCTGCCTGAATTTCCTTTTTTACTGCCTCGTATATTATATCATCATTTCCATACAATACATAGTCGTAATTGTCCCGTTTCATGGTGAAATCAGAAGCCTTTAACTTCAGAGTAACGACCCGGGACACTGCGCTGCTTCCAAAAGCCGTAACAATCAGAAGTACCAGAAATACAGCCGCCGCCCGCTGGACAGATCTCGTTTTCTGGCTGCGCCGCGTAAGATTGTTTCTGGCCAGCATCCCCTCTGCTGCCTTTGCACGGTACAGCATACGGCTCATCTTATACTGTCTGCTCTTTTTCTCCACATTGCCGCGAATACACTCTACCGGCCCGATCTTTCCGATTTTGCGCGCCGGAAGCCACGCTGAAATCACAGCAGTGAGTACGGAAAAAGCCGCCACCATAACAAGGCTTCCCGGTACAATCTTGATCGTAACCGGGCACGCTTCCACATATTCCTCCATATTCATCAAAGCGCCGATATAGGGCCGGAATACCGTCATAGCCACATAGATCACACCAATCCCAAGGCCAAGGCCGATCGGCAGTGCAAACAGCATCAGATAAAACGTCTCATAAAAAATGCTGCTTTTCTTCTGCCTTCCCGTTGCTCCCACGGAGCACAGCATGCCAAGATACCGGCTGCGCTCCTGAAATGACATATTGAACACATTATAAATCAGAAGCACCGAAGCTGCCATGATCAGAACCACAAAAAAGACAGTCATATACCGGACAAGAAGATTCAACGTCATTTCGGAAGAATTACCGGAAAACGCCAGCAGCGTATCATTTGCATCATATTCGCATCCCGCGGCAATTTTCAATATTTCCATAAAATATCCGTCCGGCACTTTTTCAAGATCCAGTGTCATGGAAAGATTGCAGGTACCCTCTGAAAATGCATCCGCCTCCAGGAATGCAAGCGCCGTATAACCGGCCGCAGATGTATCCTCATAAGATGGGTCTTCGATAAAACCTACAACCTCATACCTTCCCTGCTGCCCCGTATATTCCCTGTTTTCCCGAAAGCTATCTGTTTCTCCGTAATACGGAAAATTTTCCGGAACCGCAACCGTCTCCCCATAATGCACAATCAACTGCTGAAACGGGAATACGGTCTCTTTCACTTCTGCATCCGTTCCTGTAACGGACCGTGTAAAAAAATCTGCCTCAATCACATCCCCCGCGGCAATCCCGGCGCCGTCCCGGCGCGCACCTTCACTCACAACAATCTCTCCCGGTTTTTCCGGCAGACGTCCCTCCAGCAATGTGATATTCATCCAGTCAAAGCAGCGCGAGGTATAGCCCTTCACATTCAGATATGGCCGCCCCTCATTTCCGGACTGCGCAAAATCGGTCCAGCCAAGCGTTTTGGAACGCGCCGTCTCCTCGATCCAGGGAAGCGCCTCCACTTCCTCATACTGCGTCTCCGATATGTCGTACAGGCTGACATGCCATTTTCCCTTTTTTAAAGAAGCAACCTCCTGCAGATAGCCAATTCCGGTCTCCTTCCCCACAAAAACACAGGTCATCAGCAGTACCATACATACAATTCCGGCAAACATGGTAAACGTGCGCCGTCTGTTTTTTTTCATATACTGTTTGGTGACATAAAATACAATGTTTTTCCTCACTGCCTGTCACCTCCGGTCCCCACGCTGGAGCCGCCCTCCGCGCTGCTCTTCATCCGAATCCGCTCATCCCGCGTAATCCGGCCATCCTCAATACATAGCATACGGTCTGCCTGCAGCGCGATTCCCTCATCATGCGTAATCAGAATGAGCGTCTGTTTCTGGCTCCGGTTTGATTCCTTTAAAAGCCGTATAATCTCTGCCCCGGTTTTCCGGTCCAGATTTCCAGTCGGCTCGTCAGCCAACACAATCGCCGGATGATTAAACAGCGCCCGCCCGATGGACACCCTCTGCTGCTGCCCGCCGGAAAGCTGACCCGGCAGATTGTTTCTGCGCTCGGCAAGCCCCATACTCTCCACAACCATGTCAAGGCGTTCCTTATCCATTTTCCGCCCGTCCAGCAGATGCGGCAGTACAATATTTTCGTCCACATTCAATACCGGAAGCAGATTGTAAAATTGATAAATCAGGCCGATCTGCCTTCTGCGGAACACTGCCAGCTTATTCTCATTCAACGCGTGAATATCCGTCCCCGCAATAAATACCTTCCCCCCGGTCGGTTTGTCCACGCCACCCAGAATATGCAGCAGCGTCGATTTCCCGCTCCCCGACGGCCCCACAATTGATACAAACTCCCCGGCTTCCACAGAAAAAGAAACGTCATCCAGAGCCTTCACCTGCGCGTCACCCGCGCCGTACACCTTTGAAAGGTTCTCACATCTTAAAATCTCCATAGCCATTATGCCTCCCACTTTATTCCGGACCGCGTTGCCTGTATCCATCTGACAGGTACCGTCCTTACTACTATATCATAGGCGGTCAAGATGACTCTACTGTGAATTCTATGGTGACAAAATTGTCATTTTAAACCACAGCACTTTCTCCTGCCACATTTTTATCATCCCAAAATAGAGAACTGTCTCTTTCCCAAAAATAGTTCTTGAAATCAAGTTATAAGCTAATGATTCACATCAGCTGTCAATTATTGCGGCAGTTGGCAGCCATCTTTTCCCTTGGAAATCTGATGGCACAGACCAACAAGGGTAACAATGATCGTACAAAACAAGAAAATTTCAATATATTATACTTTGGTTCAAGCTAATCAAAACAGGCAGAGCCTTTTCAACAGCTCTGCCCGTATGTCTTTTCTCACATATCCTATCCCGATATCTGTAACCATAGATCGAAATCAGAACCCCGGTGCAATGCACAAAATAAGGGGTGACTTCTTTGTCTGGAACCCCGTTTTTGTGTATTGTGCCGGGGTTCGTCCGTTTATATATAACATCAGTCTACATGATCTTCTCATCCCTCCGGTGCCACCGGCGCTCCTTCTGTCGGTTCATAACCGCCCACACGGATAATCAGATTCATAATATTCTCCGCGCAGCGTTCCAGCTCGCCCAGGGATACATCGCCCGCCACATAGCCTGTGATCAGCCCTGTACTGTCAAGCAGCCAGATAGAGTATTCGCATACTTTGTTGCCATCCGCGTCATAAATATAATCTGCGTCATTTGTATATCCTTCTGGAAGTACCGGAATTTCCGCCTGCTCATACGGACGGTCACACGACTCTACCACACCGCTCTCATCAAAACACGGCTCGGTTGCCGGGACATACATGTTGTTGATTTTGAACAGTTCATAGTCGCCGTACTGCGTGCCGCAGTGTTCACAGTATACCTGTCCGGCATGTACTGTGCCGTACCAGCTGTCTGTCGCGCCTTCTGTTGTGAAGCCCTCCGGAAGTACCGGGTCTCCGCGACCTACCAGGCTCGGCATACAAAGATCGCCCTGTGCACGGATCATGCTGGCATTTCCAGCATCCTTTCCGGATGCCCAGTCTGTAGTCACCGCACCCGTAAAGCCCCACTCGTCACGCAAAACTGTGGTAATCAATTCATAATTCGTAGCTGCATAGGAGCCATTGATCCGATTGTAAGAAGTCATAATTGACCATGGGGCGCTCTCCTGGGTGAGAATCTGGAACGGTTTCAGATAAATTTCTCTGAGTGCACGCTCTGTCACAATAGAATCTCCGCCGCTGCGGCTGTATTCCTGGTTGTTCGCCGCAAAGTGCTTTGCTGAAACCGATACGCCGGCAGACTGTACGCCTTTTGTCATAGCTGCGCCAATCTTTCCTGCCAGTACCGGATCTTCAGAATAATACTCAAAATTGCGTCCGCACAGCGGATCTCTGTGAATATTCAGAGCCGGTGCAAGCCATACGCTTACCTGGTTGTATTTTGCTTCCTTTCCGATCTCTGCACCCGTCTGCTCGATCAAAGCCTCGTTCCAGGTACATGCCTGCATGGTTCCGATCGGGAAGTACGTATTTCCGGCATCATCCTCATCCATGGTCAGACGGAGGCCTGCCGGGCCGTCAGCCATAACAGAAAAGTTCACGCCTCTGTTGCTCATGGTCTGTCCGATTCCGCCTGCCGCACCTGCTGCAGATTCCGGGAAGAAATGGTAATTGTCTGTACGTACGCCATAAATTCCGCCAAAGATCTGTGCAAGCTCTGCCAGCGTAAACTGAGAAATAAATTCTTCTACCGTTGCCTGTCCGTCTGCCACATGTCCAAGCTTAATTCCCTTATCCACACCAGTCAGCTCATAAGCCTCCAGGTCCGTATCCCATTTCTCTGTGATATCATTTGCAGCCTTGCGCAAAGAAGCTTTCTCCGAAGCCATCACATAGTTGCCCTCATCATCCTTCACTGCCTTGGCAACAACAAACGCAAAGTCCGGTGCAAGCACTTCCGTCAGCTCTTCGGTCACAACGGTCTCATCCACCGTATAAGTACCGGCCAGAGTCAGATTCTTAACCGTTGTCCCTGCATAAACAGCGTAGTCCCCTGCTTCCATTACGTAGCAGTTCTCATGGCCTGCAGCGCCGGAGTCATCATAAGAAGCCATATCCTTTGTCGCAAAGCTCAGAGTCACGGTGCAGGACTCGCCCGGTTCAAGCTCCGGAGTCTTGGCAAAAGCGCCCATCTCATAAGCAGGATTGCCGAGCGTGCCCACCGGCGCACTGTAATATGCCTCCACAACTTCTTTCCCGCTCACGTCTCCGGTGTTCTTCACATTCACATCCACAGAGATGGTATCTTCATCCATCGTCGTCCCGGCAATTTCATAATCAAATGTGGTATAGCTGAGACCATATCCAAACTCATATCGCACCTCTTCCGGTGCAAACGTCTCAAAATAACGATACCCTACATAGATATCTTCTCCATAAATGGGATTGATTACGTCAATTCCGTATGTCGCACTCTGTACCGCATGTGCCGGATAATCCTCGTAATCATAAGCCCATGTGTCCATCATACGCCCCGATGGGTTGATCTCTCCGGTCAGGATTTTGCCGACCGAAATCGTGCCGTAACCGCCCGGCTGCCATGCTTCCAGAACTGCATCCACTTCATATTTCTCAATCCAGCTCGTATCTACCATGCTTCCTGTATTCAGAATCACCAGAACCTTGTCAAACGCCCCACTGACCGCAGCAAGCGCAGCCTCCTCGCTCGGTGAAAGATACCAGTCGCCGTCGCCTTCCTTCGCGGTGCGGTCATGGCCCTCACTGGAATTACGTCCGAAAACTACAACCGCCATATCATTGCGCGCTGCAATCTCTTCCATATTCAGGTCATCCAGAGGCATCTCCACTCTGGACGCTCCGCTTCCCATGCTGCCGAAGGTACTGTTTTCATTGTCATCCGAGTTTTCCTCACAGAACCTCGCATACACCTCATATAATTCCTGATCATAGGCAATACCCGCTTCTTTAAAACCCTCGATAAAGTTGTAAGAAACACCCGTATGTACGGTACCGGAACCGCCGCCTCCTTTGTAAATATCAATCTGTGTCCGGCCAAATACGGCCACCTTTGTCTCATCCTTGCTGATCGGTAAAAGCCCGTTATTTTCCAGCAGCACAGCGCCTTCTGCCGCCACCTGCAAGGACACTGATTTTGCATCTGACGCGGGGTCAAGATTCCCGGCAAAGCCCACGCCCGGAACTGCCGTAAACGCGGTTGCCACTGCCAGAGAGATTGCCATAACCTGTTTCTTTTTCATCAAAAATCCTCCCTTTTTTATCCTGCATTCGATGGTTCATCCGTGCGCACCAGAACTGTACAGACATATCACGGGAACAAGCCATTCCTGTGTTTTCCTGCCTGAACCAACCGTCTTCCATAGAATAAAAAATTCCGAAACAGAAGTCAATCTTTCCGCCCCATCCTCAAAAGATCCCCGACTAAATCAAAATATTCCCCCCTTCCGGAAGCTATTTCCGGTACCTGGCCGGCGAAATATCATAGTATTTCTGAAACACACTGCTGAAATGTTTTACGTCACGGTAGCCCGTCATCTCCGCAACCTGCGCAACCGTATAGGACGCATCGTCCAGAAGCCGCTTTGCATTTTTCATGCGGATGGCAGTCAGATATTCGCTGAAGTTCGAACCTGTCTCCTTTTTAAAAAGCGTGGACAGATAACTGGGGCTCACATAAACAGTTGCCGCAGCGCTCTCAAGCGTCAAGTGCTCCTCAAAATGCGCTTCCATATAGTTCTTCACAGCCTGAATCATTTTGCTGCACGATTCTGTCTGCGGCTTGGGACTTTTCAGCTTCTCCTTCACCACAGTCAGGGCTTTCATAAGCTCTGCCCGGTTGACCGGCTTTGGCAGAAAGTCTTCCGCGCCCAGCTGCATTGCCTCTCTTGCGTAAGAAAAACTCGCATAAGAACTGACAATCAGAAAGCGCGTAGGCAGGCCGGCCTCCAGCGTTTTTGCAATAATTTCCAGCCCGGAACGCCCCGGCATACAGATATCGGTAATCACAATCTCCGGCCGCAGCGTCCGAATCATCTCATACAGCTCATCCCCGTTTTTGGCACACCCAGCCAGGCTAAGCCCAAACCGTTTCCAGTCAATCATGTGTTCCAGCAGTTTCAACGCCAGCGGCTCGTCATCCGCAAGTACCACGCTCACCATTCGCATCCTTTTCCTCCATCGCATCGCTCGTTCTGGCCGGAATCCACAGGCTTACCCTGGTCTCTTTCCCCGGCTCACTCTCAATTCTGTAATCCACAGGCTCCTCAAAAAAAGCATTCAGCCGCCTCAGTATATTACTCAGTCCGATCCCGTTTGTATCATCATAATTCTCATCTGCCATATCCTTCTGTACCTGCGCAAGGCGCTCCGGGGTAAAGCCGGTTCCGTTATCCGTCACTGTGATTCTCACCCTTTTTTTCTCCCATACAGCGTCAATCACGATACATCCGCCCTGCGTAACAGGCATAATCCCATGAATCAGGGCATTTTCGCATAATGGCTGCAAAATCATAGACGGAATCCGGATCTGGCCGCATCCCTCATCCCTCCGGATCTCATAGTTCAGCCGTTCTGCAAACCTTCGCTTCTGGATGGACAGATAATTTTCCACATTCTGCAGTTCCTCCTCAAGCGTTACCGTCTTTCCCAGACGGCTCAGAGAATACCTCAGATAATCCGCTGTCTCAAAAATCATATCCATGGTCTTCGGCGCGCTCTCCTCCGCTGCCTGTCCGCCGATCACGTTCAGCGCATTAAACAGAAAATGAGGATTCACCCTTGACTGCAGCGTCAGCAGCTTGGCACGTTCGAGCCTGGCTGTCATCTGCGTCTCCCGCACCTCAGCCTCCTTGAGCTGCCGTTCCATTGCTTCCTTCAGTTTCAGTTCCTCGATCTGATGCAGAATCTCATCCAGCATCCGATAAAAAGCCCTGGACAAAACCCATACCTCATCATGCCCTGTCTCTGCTTCCGGCGGCATATCCACAACCCATTCTCCTTCGCAGATCTTTTCCGCACATCCGGTCAGAAGTGTCAGCCTTCTCGTTACACCTCTCGAAAAACGGACCAGAAAAGCCATACAAAAAACAATCATTACTGCCGCTCCCGCCAGCAGCGTACGTTCCACATTTTCCTGTGTTCCCTCAAGCCGCGCCTGCCACTCCACGCGGTCCTGATTTACTGCTTTCCGGTGCTGGTTCATCATCTTATGAATCAGCTCCATCCGTTCTTTTGCATCCTGATACAGCGCCAGGTATTCCCCTGTTCCTGCATTCCTTTCTTCCAGTACCTTTCCCGCACAATCCGCATAATCTGCAACCAGATATTCCAAATCCGTAAAAATCGGCGCAGCAAGCAAGCCTGCCAGCGACTGCGCAGCCTCCTGCATCTCCTGCAGCAATGCAGTACACCGTATTTTTATGTCATCATTCCGGTCAAGCGCATAGGAATACAGCCTGCTGTCGCTCTCATCAAGCCCGTTCACCAGAGAAGCAAACGTTCTCTGTACTTCTAAAAGGCGGTTTTGTTGCTGAAACAGATACTGGCTGTTTTTCCAGAAAAAAGAAAAAAACAGCAGAAGCAACATGCAGAGCAATCCCCCGAAAAAGAGCAGCTTTTGCCTGATCGAATGAATTCCCATCTTCTCTTTCATGGTCATCTGCCCTCCAAATCCTGCGTTGTCAGCTCAATACAGGGAAATAACCGGTCCTCCCCCGTTTGTGTCCTGTCTGCTGCCAGTTCAACCAATGCCTGCGCGCACGCTTCCCCGATCGTTTCCGTATCCTGCGTATATGTAAGATCAAGCGCGCCCAGACGCAGCGCATTTTCGATCTTTTCATTGCGGTCAAACGTAATCACCACAGTGTCCCCGCTTCGCCCCCTCGCTTCAAGCACATCAGCCGCTGCCTGTCCGGACACTGCGTCCGCGCAGAACAGGGCCTTCAACCCCGGATGCTCATCAAGAAGTCTCTCAACTGTGGAAATCGCTGTCAGCGAATCATATGAAGTGTCCATCCGGGCCACAATATTCAGTCCCTTTTCCTCTGCACCTGCAAAAAAACCGTCCAGTCTCGCTCCCACGCTGCGCAGCCCGGTCTGCAAAGCCGGAGCCAGAACTGCCACCTCTGCCTGCTGTTCCAGTATCTCGGCCAGAAAACCGGCAGCCTTTTCCCCGACGCCGTAATTATCTGTCCCGATGTAAGCGTAACGTCCGCTCTCCTCCACATCTCCGTCTACCAGAATCAACCGGATTCCCTCGTCCGAAAGCGCCTGATAATATTCCAGGCTTACCTCTGATCTTGTCCCCAAAAACAACAGCACATCCGTCTTCATACGAATGGCCAGCTTCACTACATTTTCCACAGAAACGCTTTCCATCCCGTACCTGCTGAACGCCACCTCAGGATGTCCTTCCAGATTTTCTTCAATCGCATCCGCAATTTCATGCACAATATTAAAATCCTGCAGCCACGTCTGCTCATGGTAAAAAATAACGGCGCGAAGCGGCTTCTCCTCCAGCCCGTGCGCCTCCCCACACATCTGCGCAAGCCCGCACAGCAAAGCAGCCGCCACTGCTACTGCTCTTTTTCCTCTTCCCATACAGGACCTCCTCCCAACATCTTTTTCAAATATCTCCTGCGCTTATTCCCCTTCCGGATTTGCGCTGTGAAACGGCATTTTCCTATCCAAATCTGTTGCAAATCCGTGTGCTCCATCAAAGTTTTCTGAGGATACGATGATTTAATCAGCGTTTCCATAGAAAAAAGAGAGCGCAGCTCCACAGATGAACACTCATCCGTGGAAAACACTCCCTTTATTATATATTACGCTTTTTTATATTTCAATTTTTTATACTTTTGTTATACTTCAACCAGCTCATACTCTCTTGTTCCAATGCCGTGCTTTAATGCCGCATCAATCGTATGAATGCCGTTCTTTGACTCAATACGCTCTACCAGATGATCTCTGCCCGGATCTTTGGAAGCATACACGA
>CAOJHI010000072.1 GCA_948436005.1 uncultured Lachnospiraceae bacterium | reverse complement strand
CCGGAAAACCTTGATTTTCCGGGCTTTTTGAACCATTTTGATATAGTCTGAGCAGTCGATTAACGTTTGCTGAACTGCGGAGCACGACGTGCTGCTTTGAGACCGTATTTCTTACGCTCTTTCATTCTCGGGTCACGTGTCAGGTATCCAGCTGATTTCAGAGTCGGTCTGTATTCGCTGTCTGCCTGAAGCAGTGCTCTTGCGATACCATGGCGGATTGCACCAGCCTGTCCTGTAGTACCGCCGCCACGAACGTTTACAAGAACGTCAAATTTATCAACTGTCTCTGTCGCTACAAGCGGCTGACGAACGATGAGCTTCAGCGTTTCAAGACCAAAATACTCGTCGATGTCTCTTTTATTTACAGTAATCTTTCCTGTACCCGGAATAAGATATACTCTTGCGATTGATTTTTTTCTTCTTCCTGTTCCGTAAAATCTTTCTGTAGCCAATGTTTCCTACCTCCTTCTTAGAATGTCAGCGCTTCCGGCTTCTGTGCCTGATGCTTGTGATCCGGACCTGCATATACAAAAAGCTTCTTGTACATCTCTCTTCCAAGCGGTCCCTTCGGAAGCATACCCTTTACAGCGAGTTCAACAACTCTTTCCGGCTTCTTTGCCATCATGTCACGCAGTGTAGTCTCTTTCATACCGCCTACGTAATCAGAATGATGATAATAAACCTTCTGATCCAGCTTCTTGCCTGTCACCTGAATCTTTTCTGCATTTACGATGATTACATAATCACCTGTATCAATATGAGGTGTAAAGATCGGCTTGTTCTTTCCTCTTAATACCTTTGCCACTTCTGAAGCCAAGCGGCCGAGTGTCATATCTGTAGCGTCAACTACATACCATTTTCTTTCAATCGTTGCTGGGCTAGCCATATAACTTTTCATTGGTCTTCCTCCTTGAACATAGTGAACTTGCTTCGGACTGACAGAGGCTTATTTCCGTCCTCCCGCTGATTTCCCTTGACGGGAATCTTATGATAAAATGCCTCACCGGGGCTTTGGCTAAAGCATTTATACACATAACTTTCGGGCACAGTTATACAATAAACCGGCCATACCTTCAATATTATAGTACACTCACTGGGGCGTGTCAACCCAAAAATTCCCTGAGTCCTTCACCTGCTGCAAACTTGCAATATCACCTGCGAACATTTCCCAAACCAATCCAAACACACTCTGATATTTCTGCAAAATCCCTTATTTTCCACAGGAATCAAGCCCTGATCTCTTTCACTGACTGACGCAGCTTTCGAAAATCAGGACGCGCTTTCAGCGCATCAAAAACGGGGTAATCAAAAATCTGCGCTGCACTGTCCAGTATTACCTTCCTGCTTCTCGGCGTGCGGTTCCCGAGATCACAGCCCTCATACCATCCACGAATCCTGTCAAAATACGCGTCTCCGTGGCTGGTCAGATTTTCTTCCGTAAACATCCACCGTATAACAGACACATAGCGGCCCAGACGTTCCATAGCCTGCTCCTCCATACCATGGCGCGCATAGACACAGGCTGCCTGCATCTGATATATAGCTGCTGCATTCCCGTCCAGGACAGCAAACTGATATACTGTGTCAAGCTGATCCACACGCCGGATGGTCTCCTCACAGACAGGCAAATCCGTTTGATGCAGTTCCAGATACGTAATCGCATGGCCAACGAGACTGATCAGATGACCAAACATAGCAAACTGCGTATAACTGACCGCCTTTTCCGTTTCTCCCGCCAATATATATGCCTGAATCAGAACACCCTCACTTCGCCCTGTCATCCGGTACGGACTGATTGTCTCCTCCAGCGCTTCGATTACATCCTCCGCTCTGCCAAGCTGAAGATCAATATATGCCTGAAGCATGACTGCATCACTGGTTAGTGCAGTTTCCTTACATTCATTACAAATATGCCTGCAGAGCCCGCGTGCCTCACCAAGCACTTTCTGCTGTACGTCCGAACTGCCTGCCAGCATAAAATGATTCAGCCACAAAAGACTGATCTGAAACAGAAAAGAATAGCAGGAATAATATTGCTTTACCAGCTTCCGGCTCTTATCCATCACCTCTTCAAATGGATTTGTGGCAAAATCAGCTGCCAGCTCCTGATAAATTTTCCGGATCTGCTCCCGGTCAAGCTGCGCTTCATACCCGATCAGCCCGTCGATACTGATATCAAAAAACGCTGCCAGCAATGGCAGCAGCGAAACATCCGGCATACTCTGATGATTTTCCCATTTTGACACAGAACCTTTTGTCACCCCGACAAAATCAGCCAGCGCCTCCTGCGTAACCCCTTTGCTGTGACGCAGCCGTGTAATATTGTCCCCTATGTTCAATTTGTTCATCTTGAATACTCCTTCTAAGAGAATTTTCATCCTCTGAACTGGCGTACTGCTGCCTGAAACAGCCGCCCGATCGTATGCAGAAACGACTGGCGCCGCTCCCGTTCCAGCCGGAACAGGCCTGCCAGAACCCCGCCTAAAATCGAAAACGGTTTTTTAAAAAGTTCCCCCACATCTGAGACATGGGTATCCCGAAGCAATTTATACAAAGTATTTACAAACTCTGACCGCTGCCGACGGCTCAGCGAATTAATCCAGCTGTTAAAAACAAGTGATTTACGGATACTCCTCTTTCCCAGCTTCTTGCAGTACACAAACCGCCCGCTTCGAATCTTCCACTGCATCAGGTCATGCTGCCACATTCCGCTTCTTTTATAACTCTCAATGACACGGTATTTCCTGTAATTTACAAAAAGTCCGCCTATCAAGGATTGTTCGGGCATGATTTTACAAAGCCGGTCCTCTATCTGTATAAATCCCGGTTTCTCATAAAATCCTCTGCGAAATCCCGGCCCGTCAAAGCTGTATACCCGGCGGATTCTTGCCTGAATCTGCTTTGGCGCATATGCAGCCGCATAGACAGCCAGATTGCCGCCCTTAGAATGCCCTCCGAGAATCATCCGGCCTTCTGTATACCTCGCCGCCCCTTTTAAATACGCGAGCGCACTGTGCTGTGAGGGAACCTCCCGCATGCAGCTCATATTAAAATCTTCTTTCCAGCCCACCAGCGTCTCGTCTGTTCCGCGAAACGAAACATAAACACTGGTCGGCCCCAGTAAAAACGTTACAGCTGCAAACTGCGCTTCCCTTGCTTCATTAAACCACTCTTTGTAATAATTCACGCGAACGCTGCGGTACCTCCTGCTGCCAAGTACCAGATGAAACACATGGCGGTGCTGTTTTCCGTACAGAGGGTCCGTAAACATTTTTTCTGCATCCGGATGCTGCGCCATTTCGGCCCAGCCAACCCCCTCCCCCTCCTGAAAACCAGGAACAATTCCCTGCATTTTCAGATACGAAAGCGAAGCAAACAGCAGCGCATCAACCTCCGAAAACGGAAATTCCTGAAATGTTTTCCCACCGTATTCTTTTAGATACCGTATCAGATTCGCTTTCAAATGCACGCCTCCGTCTGCTACTTCTGAAAATGTTCCAGATCACTGTTTTCACCGACCACAATCAGCTCAACCCCCGCCTTCATCGGAGCACCCGGGTCCAGCTTTACTGTCACCTGATCTCCATCGCGAATACCAATCACATTCAGATTATACTTTTCACGGATCTGCAGCTCACTAAGACTTCTGCCAACCCACTTATCCGGAATATCCAGCTCCACAAGGCTGTAATACGGCGACAGCTCAATCCAGTCTGTAAAACTGTCCGCCACAAGGTACTTTGCCACCCTGCGTCCCATCTCCACTTCCGGATAGATAATTTTGTGCGCTCCGACACTTTTCAGAATCTTTTCATGCAGACTGTTTTTGGCTTTGGCCAGAATACGCGGAATGCCAATCTCGCTGCACTGCATCGTTGTCACGATACTTGCCTCCAGGTTTTCCGCAATTGCAATGATGGCGCCGTCGAGATTGCGCAGCCCCAGATTTTCAAATACATCAGGGTCTTCCACATCCGCACAGATTGCGTAGCTGACATCATCGGCAAGCTCCTGAATAATTTCCGGATCACGGTCCACCACAATCACCTCACAGCCAAGCTCCTGCAGCGTCACTGCAATGCTCCGCCCGAATTTTCCTGCTCCAAATACCACATACTGCTTTTTCATATGATGCAATCCTTTCTGAAAATCAAACATCTCTATCCTACCATAATCCGTTCTTCCGGCAGCTTCCTCCCGGCTTTTCTTTTTCCGATTTTTCCTGCAAACAGAAGTACCAGAGTCGTTGGCCCAATGCGGCCCATATACATAAGAAGAATCACGACCAGCTTGCTTGCAGAAGAGAGCGACGGCGTAAGGCCCACGGACAGTCCGACTGTCCCAATCGCAGAAGTCACCTCATACAGCACATCCATAAGTCCAACCGGCTCGAACAGCAAAATAGCCATTGTTCCGGCAAGCAGCGCAACAAAAGCAACAATCACCACAGAAAAAGCGGTCCGCACATTCAGCGCCGGTATCTTTCTACGGCAGCACTCTGTATCCGGATTTCCCTTCAAAACAGACCAGCACGTCAGAAGCAAAATCATAATCGTGGTTGTCTTCACACCTCCGGCTGTACCCCCCGGAGAACCTCCGATAAACATCAAAATGCAGGAGAGAAAGCGCGACTCCTCATGAAATGCACTTTGCGGAATCGTAAAAAATCCCGCAGTCCTTGTGGTCACTGACTGGAACATTGCAGCCATCCACTTTTCTCCCGTCTGAAGCGGCCCCAGCGTGTCAGGATTCGAATACTCCATGCAAAAAAACCCGATCGTTCCGCCCAGAACAAGCACCAGCGTCATCAAAAGCGCCAGCTTCGTATGCAGCCGCATTTTCTGAATGCTGCGCCCAAAAGAAAACTCCTGTCTGCGAATACGCTTCCCGGTCAGCAGCAAATCCTGCCACACAGTAAAACCGAGACCGCTTATGATAATCAGCCCAATAGTCGTAAAGTTTACCAGCGGACTCGTCTGGTATGCCTGCAGGCTGTTCTCTCCCAAAATATCTATCCCGGCATTACAAAAAGCCGAAATCGAATGAAAAATCGAATACCATACGCCCCGGAAAAATCCATACTGCGGCACAAACTGCAGCGCATAAAAGAATGCCCCGATTCCCTCAGCCAGGAATGTCCCGCACAACACAAATTTCAGCATAACAACAAGACCGCTCAATGTATTCAGGTTGTAGCTCTCCTGAATCACCACACGGTTCCGGATCGTAATCTGTCGTCTGAGAATCAAAAACGCTCCCATGGTACAGGCTATGATTCCGAGCCCGCCAAACTGAATCAAAAGCAATACAACCATCTTCCCAAACAATGTAAACTGTTCTGCAGGAACGACAGTCACCAGCCCGGTCACGCATACGGAAGTACACGAGGTAAACAGCGCGTCAATAAAATTCAGCCATCTGCCATCCGCATTGCAAATCGGAGTTGACAGCACGATTCCTCCCAGTAAAATAACGGCCGCAAAACCAAAAACCATCATCTGAGAAGCCGTCATATGCTGTTCTATTTTCCGGGTGATTTTTCTGATTCGTCTCAACTGATTCATTTCTGTCCAATCCCTCACTGCTCTTTCCTGCTGCTTCTTATTTTGCTATCCTGCTTATCATCAGTCTTCTGAAGGTATGTGATCTGATATATCTCTATTTCCTGCCCGTTCCGTACATTCTCTGCCGCACAATTTCATATGCCAGCACGCCGGCCGCCACGGACGCGTTCAATGAATCTATATTCCCTTTCATGGGAATTGATGCCGTAAAATCGCACTTTTCCTTTACGAGCCGGCTCACGCCGCTCCCCTCATTCCCGATTACAAGTCCGATCGGGCCTGTCAGATTCTGGCTGTACATCGTCTCAGCTCCCATGTCTGCACATACAAACCAGATTCCCTCTTTTTTCAGTTCTTCAATTGTATTTCCGAGGTTCGTGACACGCGCCACCGGGGTATAGTTCAGCGCCCCTGCGGACGTCCGCGCTACAGTCGCTGTCAGCCCTGCCGCATGGCGTTTCGGTATAATCACGCCGTGCGCTCCGGCCAGATTGGCTGTCCGGATAATCGCGCCAAGATTATGCGGATCTTCAATATCATCCAGCAAAAACAAAAAAGGTGCCTCTCCCTTTTCTTTTGCAGCATTTAATATATCCTCCACAGAAGCATATTCATAGGCTGCCGCCATCGCGATAACTCCCTGATGCCTGCCGGTTTCGCTGAGCTGGTCAAGCCGCTCCTTTGATACAAAATCAATCAGGGTATCATGCTTTCTCGCCTCCCGCTTGATTGTCTGAATCGGCCCGTCCTGGCAGCCGTCCTGAATCAGAAGACGGTCCACTGCCTTGCCGGAACGAAAAGCCTCCAGCACTGCATTGCGGCCTTCGATCACACGACCCGGCCCGGCTTCTCCTTCCTGCACATCCGGGAGGTTATGGTAAGACCGCTCTCTTCCTGTTCTTTTCTTTTCTCTGTTTCGGTACTCTTTTTCGTCGAACCTCATATTTTTCTTTCTCCTGTGCATTTCTTTTATCTAAAACATTCCGGCCACGGTACTGCTATCCGTATAAAATGTTTCACTGGTTATCTTTTCTTAAGCATCCCTTTTTCACGCATCATGCTTCTTTCATCGCCGCAAGCCCGGCTGCCACCAGCTCGTTCATCCGGTTAAATTCCCGGTTCAGGTACAGGTATCCCATCACTGCCTCAAACCCGGTCGCTTCCAAGTATTCCGTCATACTCGCATTTTTAGCCTTTGTATAGGGCTTGGAATTGCGGCCGCGGCGATATATGGAGGCTTCCTGTTCCGTAAACTGCGGCAACAGCGCTTCCACCATCTTTGCCTGCGCTTTTGCGCTGACACAGGCTGTTACTTTCTGATGCAGCTTTTGGGGCTGGCAGTTTCCCCTTTTCACAATGATCGTTCTTATGACAAGCTCATACGCCGCGTCCCCTATGTAAGCGAGGGTCAGCGGCGAATACATATTCCAGTCCTTTTCAGAGAGCCTGAATGTTTCATTCAGGCTCTCCTCAAAAGATATTATGCTCTTTTCCATTTTACTCCTTCTCTCGTATCAAGAAGCGTAATTCCCTTTTCCAGCAATTCATTGCGAATCTCATCCGCGCGCGCAAAGTTCTTTGCTTTTCGCGCTTCCTGGCGCTCTGCAATCAGCTTTTCAATCTCCTCATCCAGAAGCTCTTCCTTCACCTCTGCAATGATCCCGAGAATGTCACACAGGCGGATAATTTCATCCCTCACAGCGCTCACAAAAGCTTTCGTGTTCCCTGCACCCACACTGCTGTTCGCATATTTTACCAGTTCAAATACTGCTGCAACTGCATCTGCTGTGTTGAAATCATCATCCATCGCTTCGTCAAACTTCGTTTCAAAGCCTTTTACATTTGCCATCTCAGCCTGCTCGGACGGCGTCATCTCTGCGTCTGCTGCTGTTTCCAGCAGATAACCCAGGTTCGATACAGCATTCCGGATGCGCTCCAGAGCATTCTTTGATGCTTCCATCAGCTCCGCGCTGAAATTCAGCGGGCTTCTGTAATGCGCGCTCAGCATGAAGAAACGCAGTACCTGCAAATCGTATTTTTCACCGATCTCCCTGACTGTAAAGAAATTGCCCAGAGATTTTGACATTTTGCGGTTATCAATATTCAGAAATCCGTTGTGCAGCCAGTATTTTGCAAAAATCTTGCCATTACAGCATTCACTCTGTGCGATTTCATTTTCATGATGCGGGAAAATCAGGTCCTCACCGCCTGCATGAATGTCGATCTCTTCACCGAGGTACTTTTTCGCCATCACAGAGCACTCAATATGCCAACCGGGACGTCCGTCGCTCCAGGGGGATTTCCAGTAAGGCTCTCCTTCTTTTTTCGGCTTCCACAGTACAAAGTCAAGCGGATCTTCTTTCTGATCCTCTCCTGTCACCAGCAACGACCGGTTGCCTGAGCGCAGATCTTCCAGATTTTTATGGGACAGCTTTCCATATTCGTCAAACTTTCTTGTCCGGAAATAAACGGTGCCGTTTACATTGTAAGCATACCCTTTCTCAATCAGCGTGGAAATCATCTCAATCATCCCGTCGATCTCGCGGGTTGCCAGAGGATGTGTCGTGGCCGGCTTTACATTCATATCCGCCATATCCTTTTTGCATTCCGCAATATAACGCTCTGAAATCTCCTGCGCTGTCACGCCCTCCTCATTTGCCTTCGCAATTATTTTATCATCCACATCTGTGAAGTTTGATACATAATTCACTTCATATCCCTTATGCTCCATATAGCGCCGTACTGTGTCGAATACAATCATCGGCCGGGCATTTCCGATATGGATAAAATTGTAAACCGTGGGTCCGCAGACATACATGCTGACCTTTCCCGGTACCAATGGCACGAATTCCTCTTTCCGCTTGCTCTGCGTATTATATACCTTCATCTGATTTCCTCTTCTTTCTTCAACCGCCCCGGACAGTATCAGATTATGCGCCGGATCTGTGCGCACAAACAGCACATTTCCTTTGCAGTCCCGGTGCAGTTTCCATTTCTCTGACTCTAAGTCTATGCAAATTCCGGTTCTTTGTCAATTCTTTTCTGTCTCTCCGGTATTTCCCTCCCGATAATGCTTTCTGCACAGCGTTGTATAGCGGTCATTGCCACCCATAACGATCTGTTCACCACTGTAAATAACCTCTCCCTTTTCATTGAGCCTGGCATTGCATACTGCTCCCTGTCCGCACCAGCAGACCGTTTTCAGCTCCTCCAGCACATCTGCCCACGCCAGGAGCCACTTGCTTCCTTCAAACAGATTCATCTGAAAATCCGTACGCAGTCCATAGCAGATAACCGGAATTTCCAGATCATCCACAATATGAAGAAAAAAACAGATGTCTTCCTTTTGGCAAAACTGCGCTTCATCTACAATTACACAGTCATAATCACAAAGTTCCCGGTCCGGCATCCTGCGCATATCCTCCACAAAGACGCATGCACTCTGAAGCCCGATTCTACTCCGCACTGCCGCACCGTGCCGCGTATCAATTTTAGGCTTAGCCAGAAGCGCCTTTTTGCCTCTCTCATCATAATTGTATTTTACCATCAGTGCATTCGCAGTCTTTGAGCTCCCCATTGCCCCATACCGAAAATACAATTTCGCCATCCTGTTCTCCTCATATCATTTTAAAAATATTATAAATCAGATAAAATCTCACACAACTTCATTGATAAATACGCGGTCCGCGTCCCATTCACTGCAAAAAATACCTCTGCACGGAATCTTTCCCATGAGAAGCGGTTTCATCTGCACCTCCTCCAGGAATAATTCCGGCTGGCAACCGGAAACTTTACATCCGTCCTCTTTTCCTACATACCGCAGCAGCGCCTCTCTGCCTGCCTCTATATATCCTTGGGCTAAAATCACTTCCCGCAGCTCCAGCTTCGTACCATCTTCCACAGTTGTGCAAAAAGTGCCGATGATCTCATCTTTCTGCAGCTCCAGCTCTTTTCGATTCTCTCCCTTTATCTGATTCCCTGACTTTTTCTGGTCCTGTCCAATTTTGAGGGTTTTCATTTCCTTCTGAGCCTCTTCCTTTTTCCGGCTCTCCATTTCCTTCTGCTTCTGCGGCTCTCCCTGATTGAAAATTTCATCTCCGCACTGCTGCTTTTTCCTGATCACCATCACTCTGCCGCCCTGACATTCCTGCTCTGCGCACAGTCTCTCATAGTAGTCGGCATCCCGATAGATAAAAACATCATACTGCTTTTTCAGCACCTTATTTACAAAATCTGCCAATACCGCATATTCCTGCCTGCGAACCGGACAGCAGCAAAATTCTCCTGCATCCGCTGTTTTCCAAACAGACCGGCCTACCTTACTGTCAGAATAGTTCAAATCTGCTGCCAGAATGTCCGCCTCTGCCGGCAAAGCCTTCCGCAGTATGCCGCACCGCTGTCTGCTGAAGAAACGGTATCCAAGCGGTGCATAAATCTGTTCAGCTGCCGGCATCAGAAATGTAAACTGTTCGCCATCCCGGGCCATCTCCTGCTCTGCCAGCTCCAAAAGCGCTCTCATCAGTCCTCTGTGCCGGTACTGTTTTTGCGTAGCCACTGCAACTATATAATGCAGCCTTTGCACCTCACCTCTGACACATACCAGAAACGGATTCAGATGTACCATGGCCTGAATCTCCCCGCCATCCTCAGCCACATAGATACGGCTGTCGCAAACCTTCCATTTATAATAATAGTCAACAAACGCCTTGTCGTCCTCCAAAAAGACTTCCTCGTACAAGTCCCTTGTTCTTCCATGCTCTTCTGGCTTTAAACGTCTGATCACCATGACCCCTGCGTGTCTCCTTTACACCTGACTTCTCATACTCTTTTTTTCACATACTTTTTCTTTCATAGTACGGCATCTCTTCCCTTCTGTTTTCTTCTTAGAAGCCGCCTTTCCCTGTCGGTTTCCCTTCCATCTGTCCCCCAGTGTCAGTCTTCGCTTTCCTTTAAACAACCGCTGCAGCCTTTGCAGCCGCTCTCCGGCTGCATTCTGATGTCTGCAATCACATCTGCAAGCGGCTGCAAAAGACAGATGGCCTGCGCAGAAATCCCTTGTCCATTTCCTGTAAAACCGAGCCCTTCCTCTGTCGTTGCTTTGATATTCACGCGGTCTTTTGTAAGAGATAATGATTCCGCAATATTCTCACGCATCTGTTCCATATACGGAAGCAGCTTCGGACGCTGTGCAATCACCGTCGCATCTATATTTTCAATCACAAAACACTTTTCCTCCAGAAGCTCTGCAACCCGCCGCAAAAGCACTATGCTCGAAATCCCGCGGTACTGCTCATCTGTGTCCGGGAAATGCTTTCCAATGTCGCCAAGAGCAGCCGCCCCCAGCAGCGCATCCATGACAGCATGCACCAGAACATCCGCATCCGAATGCCCCAACAGCCCTTTTTCAAACGGAATTTCCACACCTCCAAGCACCAGTTTTCTGTTTTCCACCAGCCGATGTACATCATATCCCATACCTATACGCATTGTCTTCTTCTCCCTTTCTTCTATTTTGCAGCTGCCTTTTGCAGTTCCTTAATCATAATCCACTGTCCCGTTTTTCAAGGACTTTTCCCTCTGTCTTTCATAAAAGCTTGAGCTTTTTCTTTCCAGTATAAAGGCTGTTCATTTTTCTGACAAGGGAAAAGGCCTTGGTTCTGTTGTCTTTTATTTCAGCATATCTCTGTCTGTCCCCCAAACCACGCCTTTTTTCGTACAGACAGGCTTTTTCTGCCTCGTCGCAGCCATGAGACGCTGAAATGTCTTTTGCTGACGTTTTCTTTCCTTTTCACAAACTGTCGCCTTTCCACACTCTTTTCCCATATCTTGTCCCTCTCTTTCTTCGTTTATTTCTTTTTTAGTTTATTGATTAAATTCTACTGATCGAACTGCCGCGCCATCGTCTTTTCCAGCGCTGACAGCACTGCACTTATCAGTGCATCCTCTGGTTCCTCTCCGCCGTTTTCCTGCGGTCTGCTGTACACGCGCAGCTCATGCTCTTTCTCAAACCTTCCGGCCACTTTTCCTGAACGATTCCTCATTTTCTCCCTCTCCTTTCAGATCTGCCTGTCCCGCCTTGCAGCTCACCCTGCCTTTTCAACATCATCCCTCATACGGCCGGCATTCCAGTCCTTTATTTCATCATCATAAAATACTCCCAAATACCGCTCCAGCCTTCCGAAAAGTTCTTCTCTGAGCTTCGGATTCTTTATCGTGTCGATCTGCCTGAAAAGCCGCACTGCTTCATTCCTGCTTACCGGTATGTCTTCATCCGAATCACAGATATCAAAGTAAAACATTAAAGCCCTGTATCTGTCTCTCTCTGTTGCTGTTACTTTTTCTGTATCAATTCCATATTTATTTGTATATAAGGTTGTCTGTGTCATTTCTCTCTCCCTTCAGAGAACGTTTGTTCTGTTTCGTGTGTTTATTATGCCACCAGAACATATGTTTGTCAACAGGTTTTTTCCGGATTATGGAAAATACAATTTAATCCACGCTGCCCAGAAATCCATCCATGCCAAAAGCTCATGAGCACAGATAACTGTAAAAACACAAACAAACAAACAAACAAACAAATAAAACAAACTAAGATAAAACAACTAAAACACACTTGAGCCAAATCCCCTCTTGACAAGCCCGTCGTTTCATGATACGATTCAAAACATCAAAAGTAATCGAACATATATTCGATCAAAACTTAATAATGAAATCCATTATTGAGGTGAGTCTCTGAAATGAGGCTCACCTCTTTTGCGCCACCAAACAGAGAGGCCTCCCAATGGGCAGAAGCCTCTTTCACAGACGCAAACGCACATTGACAACTGAAACGGTTCGTCAGCCCGTACCAGCGAAACCATGTGAAGACGCATCAAAGCTGAGCAGGTCAAGGGAAGAGGCTGAACTTTCCGGTAAAAGTGGGGGAGCTGTTATTGGGGTGAAAAACGGGAGGGGGATAACAGGACGACTCGGGGCAGCGGGGACAAAAAAGGGGGTACGGCAAAAAACTCACCCCATAATTTTTACCCCCAGCCCCCAG
>CAOJHI010000071.1 GCA_948436005.1 uncultured Lachnospiraceae bacterium | reverse complement strand
CAGCACTGTCAGCAGGCGAGCAGCAGGAAGCAGCACTTTCAGCAGGCGAGCGGCAGGAGGCAGAGCAGTCAGCAGGCGAGCGGCAGAAAGCAGTACTTTCAGCAAGAGAGCTGCAGAAAGCAGCACCGCCAGCAGTAGAGCAGCAGGAGGCAGCACTGTCAGCAGGAGGGCAGCAGGAAACAGGCGAGCGGCAGGAGGCAGAGCAGTCAGCAGGCGGGCGGCAGAAAGCAGAACAGTCAGCAGGTGAGCAGCAGGAGGCAGTACTTTCAGCAAGAGAGCTGCAGAAAGCAGCACCGCCAGCAGTAGAGTGGCAGGAGGCAGGGCAGTCAGCAGGAAGGCAGCAGGAAGCAGCACCGTCAGCAACGGAGCGGCAGGAAGCAGGGCAGCCAGTAGCAGATCAGCAGGAAAAACGGTTGGATTCAGAGCAGTTACCGGTCGGACAGTCAGAGACAGTGGAACCGGCTAGAGCACCGTCAGCTGCAAAGCAGGTTTACAGGGAAATGGTGTCCGGGGAAGCTGCGGAAGAGGACGGTCTGGAAGAAGAACAGATTCTGTCAGAAACGGGTCCAGAACTGGAGGCTGGTCAGAAGGAAATTATAGAAAATACAGAGCCGGAACTGATAGAAGCAGAACTGGAAGATGAGATGAGGGCAGAAGCAGTGATGCCGGCAGGCCAGGAAGAACAGGACAGTGAGAGCGTGCGTGAAGAGCAGAGCGGAGAGGTTATGCAGGAGAGCATAGCAGGGGAACAGCGGGAAGCGCATATGCAAGAAGGTATGCCGGAAGAGCAAGGGGTTGGGCCAATGCAGGATGCGATGAGTGAGCTGTTTCAAATTCGCACACACGTACAGCCATTTGCAGATACGGAGCTTACGGACTGCGTCATGATTCTTCCCTGTGATATTACGCGTTTGCAGCAGGAGAAATGGCAGGTGGGAAGAAGCAGCTTTTTGCAGCATGGGTTTTACCAGTATCGCCATTTACTGCTCGGCGTCATGGAGGATGGGGAGTATGTGCTCGGCGTTCCGGGTATTCAGAATTCGCAGGAGCAGTATATGGCCCGGATGTTTGGATTTGAGCATTTTAAGCCCTCAAAACGGCTGGAATGCGGTAAATTGTTCGGATATTGGTGCAGCAATCTGAGAAAATGTAACAGCCAGAATGTTTGAATTTAAGTTTTATCCGGTTGGGGATCCCGCAGGCAGGCCTGGGGGATTTCTTTTTGCAGACAGGCCAGAAATTCCAGAAGCTTAGGCTGAGAAAAAGAGGTAAAGCAATGATCCTGCTGCAGAATTTCCGGACAGTCCCGGAAGGATTGAAGATAATACTTTTCAGAGCCCGAAAGCCAGGAAGCGATATCTTCAAAATCTGCCATGGTGTGCAGCCCTTTGACCGCAGTGGTGCGGAATTCGAACTCTGTAAAACTATTTTTTAAAAGTTCTGCGGACTGTGAAACTTTTTCAAGGAGACAGGCTGCGCGGGCTCTGTCTGTAAGTCCGCAGACACGGGCGTAATTTGTGCGTCCGGCTTTTATGTCCATGGCTACATAGTCAACGAGCCCTTGCTGCAGCAGTTCTTCCAGCATTTCCGGATTTGTTCCATTGGTATCCAGTTTAACAAGATAGCCGGCCTCCTTTATGGAAGCCAGAAAATCCGGAAGGTTTGGATGAAGCGTCGGTTCACCGCCCGTTACGCAGATGCCTTCCAGAATCCCGGAACGCTTTCGCAAAAATGCAGAAAAATCCTCCTGACTGATGGCAGGAAGGGCAGTTGGAGTCAGTACCAGGGAGCTGTTCTGACAAAAGGGACAGCGGAAATTGCAGCCGCCGAGAAATACGATGGCAGCCATATGATCCGGAAAATCCAGAAGAGTAAGTTTTTGAAGTCCGAGAATTTTCATAAATACTCCTTATAGTGTTCTGAGATAGGCAAGGGCCTCCTGTGTGTCCGCATCCAGCAGTTCGTAAGGTGTTGCTGCCTGTACTGTGCGGACGAGAGCCGCATGCTTTTGGATTACGAAGTTTCCGCCGCAATTGTGTGGCAGGGACAGCAGTTCGGGAAAAAGCTCCGCAGGAAACAGTACAGGGCTGCCGATGTCTGTACCGCAGGCGAGCCGGTAAATAAAACGTGGTTCGCGGGAAAACGAGAGTATCATTTCTTTAAGACTGGCAGCGGTCAGAAAGGGCTGGTCGCTCTGTAAAAACATGCATCCGTCAAGCTGTATGGAAGAATGCGGAAAAGGAACATCGTTTTGTATAAGGCAATGCTGTGGGTTTGTAAGCATAGGATTAACAAGCGCAGACAATCCCAACCGTATGGTATCATTTAAGCCTGGCAGACTGTGCAGCAGGCAAGGAAATCCGAGCTTTTGGCAGAACTGTGAAAAATCCGGTGATCTCGTGACAGCAATTCTGCTGACAGCCGGGGCCGTGAGGGCTGTTTTCAGAACCGGCTCAGCAAGCGGCCGGCCGTGGAAATCAGCGAAGAGCTTGCCTGCTGGACCGAAACGGAGGCCCCTGCCGGAGGCCATGACCACAATACCGACACAGGCGGTACGTCTGTCACTGTTCGGGGAAGCATTCTGAGAAGATGCGGAGACTTGCCTCATGGCATCTGGTTTTGTAGATTTCATACTGGTTTATCAGCTCCTTTGCCTGATCAGAAAGGCAGCTTCCGCCGCCTCCTTTTCCACCTGTTTTTCGTTCGGTTAATGAGTAACCGAGATTTGCTTCCGCCCTCTGGATGATCTTCAGTGCTTTTGTGTAAGCCATTCCCATCTCAAGGGCAGCGCTTCGCAGGGAACCGGTTTGTCCGATCAGAAGTAAAAGCCGGTAAGGGCCTTCACCGAAGAAACGTTCTCCGGTATCATCACAGAGAAATAAATGGATTTTGGGCTGCATATAGATCTCCTTTTTGCTTTGAGTGTGAAAAGAGGACGAACCTTGTGGGCAAATACAAAAACGGGGTTCCGGACAAAGAAGTCACCCCTTATTTTGTATTTGCCCACAAGGTTCTGACTTTGGCATGCCATGTACAGTTTCCGGTAGTCAAAGGTCTGTTATTTAGTATTTCCGTACTGCAATATATTTATGGAACAATTTTTTATTGCCAGTAAGGGATGATTAGGCTGGTTCTTTATTCCCGTGGGCAATGAGCCAGGCAGCCGTGCTAAGTGCCCTGCGGGTATGCACGGATATTTGGCTGAATTATAAGGGGTATAGAAAAAAGCGGTTGTGCTGACGGAATACCTGCACCGGGCCGTAGAGCTGGGAGAGGGCTTCCGACAGGACTGTTTCTGAATCCTGGTCAGGATGTACGGAACCGATCAGGCGGCCTTCTTTCATGAGAAGGAGCTGGGCGCAGTGGTTGAGCGCTGTGCAGGGGTCGTGCAGGATCAGCAGACCGGCTTTGTTGTTATCATACACGATTTTGCGGAGGATGTTAAGTATCTTGTTACGGTTTGGGTAATCGAGCGCGCTGTCCGGTTCGTCGAGAAGCAGGATGTCTGTATTTTGGACGAGCGTCCGCGCCAGTATGCAGAGCTGTTTCTGGCCTTCGCTTAAGGTACAGAAGTCGTGTGCGGCAAAATCCTGCATACCGACTGTTTCAAGTGCAGAAAAGGCTGCTACCCGGTGGAATTTGCCGGTTCGGGACAGAAGGGGGAGAAAGGGCTGAAAGCCCATCAGGACTGCTTCGAGTACTGGCATAGATGCGCTGATACTGCTTTTTTGGGGAATATAGCTGATATGCTGTGCGAGTTTCCGGTTGTTAAGCTGCATCAGGTTATAGGGTGCGCCCCCGTCATCGGAGGTCAGTATGCAGGAGCCGGAGGATGGAATCAGGTGGCATAGTCCTTTGAAAAGCGTTGTTTTCCCACATCCGTTCGGGCCCAGAAGCGCGGTCAGCGTTTTTGGCTGGAGCATAAATGAAATATCAGTGACAATCGGTTTTTTATTATATCCGGCAGAGAACCCGGTGATTTCGAGCTTCATTTTTTACCCTCCTGAAAAAGAATCCAAAGCAGAAACGGTGCGCCGAGCGCGGAAGTCAGAATGCTGACCGGAAGCTCGGCAACAGTACTGCGGGCGATAAGATCAGCGGTAAGGAGCAGGGCGCTTCCGAGCAGGCCGGACAGGAAGAGCGTGGTTCGGCTGTTGGTTTTGAGAAGAAGCCGTGCAGTGTGAGGCGCGAGCAGGCCGATAAAGCCGATGAGCCCTGTTACACTGACCGTTGCAGCGACAAGAAGGGTGGCGATGGAAAGCAGGAGCAGGCGCAGCAGTGTTACCGGGACGCCAAGGGCGCGTGCTTCCTCATCAGACAGGGAAAGCAGCAGGATTTTCTGGCAGAAGAAAAACAGCAGGAGAATTCCGGCCGCAGAGACGATCAGCGGAACGGGAATTTTTGATGCCGTGATACTTCCGAGGCTTCCCATAATCCAGTATTCAATGGAGGCCAGTTCTTTTTCCGGGTCAGCTGTGAACTTCAACGCCATGAGCAGAGACTGCGCCAGCGCGTTTACCGCAATACCGGAAAGCACCATAGAGGTAAGATTTTTCTGTCCGGTCAGTGAGGTGAGGGCAAGTGCGAAAAATACGGCGATGAGCGCGCCTCCAAACGCCCATGCAGTAATACCGGCCGGTGAGGCTTGAATAAAAAGAATGGCTGCCGCTGCCCCGACGCTGGCTCCGGAGGACACACCGATGATATCCGGGGAAGCAAGGGGATTCTGGAAAATGATCTGGTAAACCATTCCCGCGCAGCCGAGACAGAAGCCGGCGCACAGCGCCATGACTGTGCGAGGCAGGCGCAGGGTCTGAAAAACCCGGAGTCCCGCTTCGTCACCGGAGAGAAGCTCTGAAAGAGAAAGCGGGTATTTTCCGGTACAAAGAGACAGGAAAAAGGCAGCTCCTGTAAAAACAAGAGCTGTCATGAGAATAAAAAAGGTTCTTTGTCTGTGTTTATTCGTTTGCATAAGATCAGGACAGGCTGTTTAAATCCGGTGTGAATCCATAAAAGGTTTCATAAAAATCAATGACCTCAGCCTGGAAGGTTTCCGGGGCATACAGCTCCGGGTGCAGAATGGACGCTGCCCATAAAGAGCCGAGTATGCAGCCCGGGACAGGAGAATCCCAAGCCTCGAATACATCCGGAATCTGGTAAACAGCGCTGTCTGCAACTGCTGTCAGGGCAGCAAGGTTTTCATCGTTTAAAACATCCTCTGCCGTGTACTCTGCCTCAGCGGCAAGAAAGATCACATCCGGATTCCAGGCAAGAAGCTGTTCATAAGAAATATCAGCCCAGGAGGAATCAGTAAGCTCAGCAGCCACATTTGTACCGCCGCTGCGCTCGATCAGGGTATTTTGGTACATACCGCTTCCGGCAGCCCGGAGAACAGAACCGACACCAGCCAGATAAACAGAAGGTGTTTCGCAGTCTGCAAGTGTTGTTGTAAGGCTGTCAAGCTGCTGCGTGTAATAAGCCTGCAGAGCCTGTGCCCGCTCCTGTGTGCCGGTTGCGGTGCCAAGCAGGTTTACGGCATCGAGCAGGGCAGCTTCATCTTCCGGACGAACAGCGAGGACAGTCATTCCCAGCTCTTCCATGGCAGGAATCTGATCTTTAAGCTTAGCCGGAACAACAACGAGATCGGGATTCAGGGCCGCACAGCCCTCCAGGTCAAATTCTTTTGCCGTACCGACGGACGGAAGCTCCAGAAGCTCCGGGGCTGCGAGGGAATAGATGGACCGTGAATCAGCCTTGGCTTCGATTCCGACAAGCTTGTCCGTAAGGCCAAGTGTGACCAGAAGACTTGTGGAAATATAATAACCGCTGACAAGCGTCTGTGGTTCCTCCATGATGGTTACATCACGGCCGAGCTGATCCGTAACAGTGACCGGCCAGACCGTTTCCTTTGCAGAAACAGCCAGAACACCCGGGCAGACAGCCGTGGGGCCAAACAGTGTAGAAAATGAAAGCGACAGCGCAAGTATGCCTGCCCGCAGTTTCGATGAAAAAATGTGCATATCCGTACTCCTTTTTCTGATTTTATATTCGTTATAGTTTGAAAAATATAACGATATTTTATCAAATAATCAGAATTAAGGCAATGCCCGGATATGCACATCTTTACATTTTTAAAACTGGAAATAAATAAATTGGCTGGCATCAAATCCCGGGCCATATACACCGAAGATTAATATTCCGAAAATAGCTGCATAGTAGATAAGCCACCGAAACCAAATGCCCTGTTTGGTCAACCAGGAAATCAGATTGAATCCTTTATATTTACATAGATCTACGAGGAATAAAATCATGCAGGACACGATCAGAAGATTCCGTGTTTCCAGCGTCAGTCCCATTGCTTTCAGATTATCTCCCCAGGTAAACCAGTCGCCTTTGCCCAGGCCGGCAATTTTCTTTCCAATCGATAATGCCTGACGAAAGGTAGCGCGAAAGAAAATCCAGCTTACATCCACAAAACCAAAGGTCATAATCATCTGGAGAAATCGATGGCTGAAGGCCGTTTGATCTATGTGGAACAGCTTTATAACTTTTTGCCGGATAGGTTTCAGCCATTCACCTACAACCTGGTAAGCTCCGTTTAGCATACCCCAGATAACAAAGTGCCCGCTTGCCCCATGCCACAGGCCGCTGACGAGAAAGACGATCATCAAATTAATCCATTTGCGCACTTTCCCCTTGCGGTTGCCACCAAGCGGAATATAAAGGTAATCCCGAAACCATGTAGATAAAGAAATATGCCATCTTCTCCAGAAGTCGGAGACGGAAATCGCAAAATATGGCGTATTAAAGTTTTCCATCAGCCGGAAGCCCATCACACGTGCCGCGCCTATGGCGATATTGGAGTAGCTTCCGAAATCACAGTATATCTGGAACGCAAAGGCAACCGTTGCAACCAGCAGCTGGAAACCGGTTCTGTCCCGATAATTATTGTATACATTATCGACCACGAGCGCCAGATATTCTGCCAGCACAACCTTCTGGAAAAAGCCATACAGCATCAAAAGCAATCCGCTGCGGGTCCGTTCGAAATCAAATGTGTGTTTTTCATTAATCTGAAGCAGCAAATTTTTAGAACGCTCGATAGGGCCGGCTACCAGCTGAGGGAAGAAGGAAACAAATAGCGCATATTTAAAAAAATTGCGTTCCGCATATATTTCTTTACGATAAACATCCACAGTATAGCTAAGAGCCTGGAATGTATAAAAAGAGATACCTACTGGAAGGATGACGTCAAAAGCAGGTATGTTTATTTCCATATGAAATGCTCCAAATAGCTGTGTTACGATATTTGCTGCAAATCCATAATATTTGAAGAAGAATAAAATCAGAAGGTTACTGATAAAGGAAAGAGCCACATACAGTTTCTTTCTGCCAATTCTTTTTTTCTCTTCTGAAATTTTATCTGCCTGGTCAATCATCAGGCCGGATAAATATGTAATGATGGTTGAAGTGAGCATGAGCAGTGCATACTCCGGATTCCAGCACATATAAAAGAAATAGCTGCATGCCAGCAAAAACAAATATCTGACATGATGTGGTATAATATAATATCCCAGGCAAACGGCGGGGAAAAATAAAAGGAAATTCAGTGAATTAAACAGCATGTTATTGTACCTCCATTTTAGTTAGTTATCATCTGCAGTAGTGTCTTCAGATGAATTTTCCCTGGACTGAAATGTCTTCAGATATGTTTCATAATCTTCATTCCAGGACGCATATGCTCTGTCTCCTCTATGGTCTGTCAAATTATACTGCTGCAGAAACTCGCCAATACAGTGCGTGATCTTTTTTGCGCCATAAGCGTTCATGTGGTGGGTATCACGAAAATCTGTTGCGAAATCAATGGCTGCCTCACCGCTTTTCTGATAATAAAGAAACGGTATTTCATTTCCCCAGTTTTCCGCTAACCATTTTTCTAAAGTGTTGTTAATGCCCTGCCTGTAGCAATAATTTTTATAATTTGATTTAATGCTAAAAGGAGCTGCATAAAGGACTAATTGTACGTTGTTCTCTTCACACAATTCTACAATTTTTTTGAAATAATCGCAGGACACCCCACCTAACTCAGAATAGTTATCCGGTATTCCAGGATCCTCATTTGGATGAATTGCGGTGCTAAGTAAAGTCCCCTTCAAATATAGTGCATTGTGGAAATCGGAGTTCTTCAGTTCTGACCAGCGGGAATGATATTTAATAAACGGTAAATAATACGTGACCTTTTCAGAAAACGATGCGTCTGCCAGGAAATCATCAATCATCTCTTTTTTTACCGTTCCCATACGCATACCATCAAAAGCCATACGCATCATACCCTCCCCTCTGTGTTTTTTATTATCACAGAAGGTATATGTCTCTAGAAAGACAACTTTGGGCGATTGGTATATCAGGGCCTCTTTTAGCAGATAGTAGGAAGTGGCTACAGACTGACCGTGGCTGCACATCGAATAAGAGGGGATGCCATATTCATTCCAAAGCTCATTCGGCTGTACAGAAGCGTAGCCATGGCTGCTTCCTAAAAATAACACATCAATCTCATTTTCTCCGAGAGAATAAAAAGAATGAACCATATCCGTAGCTCCGCCGGTTTTTTTACGAAATATTTCTGAAATTCTGCTGAAAATAAGAATACCACACAACACAAATACCATTATTGCCAAGACTTGCTGCCAGGTTTTTGAATGTGTTTTTATATTACAGTTATTCATTCAGTAATTCCTCCATCTCACTAAAAATTGTTTTAAAATCATTTATAAACTGTACACATTGCCACATGGTTTGTATAATATGATAATTAAATATAATTTTCAATACTTTATACTAAAAAATATACGGTATATTTTATTTGTTATAAATCGTTTTGAATGAGAGTTCCTGTCTGTTGGCTAAATCAGACGCTTGGAATTTAGGCAACGATTTGCTATACTGATTTCAGACAGTGAAAAGGGCTGCCGGACAAGGGCGATGATACCGTACCGCTGGCACGTCCAAACGCTGAAAAGTTAAAAATACAGGAGGAGAAAATGTTCACCTGCAAAGAATACCGGAAAGTAGAAACCCTGGAAGAGGCGTGGCAGCTGAACCAGAAAAAGAGCAATCTTCTGATCGGCGGAATGCTCTGGGTAAAGATGGGGCACAGAAACGTCCAGACTGTGATAGATTTGACAGGCCTGGAGCTGAATAAGATCGAAGAAAACGAGCAGGAGTTTCAGATTGGCTGCATGACAACACTGCGCCAGATGGAGGAACACGAAGGCCTGAACAGCTACACAAACGGAGCCATACGGGAGAGTATACGCCACATAGTAGGCGTACAGTTCAGAAATGGCGCCACAGTGGGCGGCAGTATATTTGGAAGATTCGGATTTTCAGATATTCTCACAATGCTGCTTGCAATGGACAGCTTTGTGGAGCTTTACAAAGGCGGTCTCATTCCGCTGAACGAGTTTGTAAACCGCCGCCGTGACCGCGACATTCTGGTACGCATCATAATCCGGAAAACCCCAGGAACCTTTGCATACCACTCTGCCCGCAATGCCCGCACCGATTTCCCAACCCTGGCAGCAGCAGTCTCTTATTATAATGAAGCCTGGCATGTCTCCATAGGAGCCCGTCCGGGCAGGGCCATGCTGCTTACTGTAAAAGAGGAATCCACAAATGCTGAAAAGTCCCGGGAAGAATTTGCAAAATCCCTTGGCGAATACACTGCCGAACATATTCCCGTAGGAACAAACCTGCGCGGCAGCGCCGCATACCGCCGCCAGCTTATCAAAGTCCTCGTAAAACGCGCCTGCCTTGAAGCAAGCCCCGAATAGCAACCCGGCAAGAATAAATCCGAGCACCCAAAAACAGACTGGCAAGCATAAACTGAAACAAAAGAACAATACAGCAAACACAAATTAAAACACAAAAAAAGCCAGCAAACATAAATCCAATCACAGATCATAATCGATGCATTTAGGAAACTTTTTTCAAAAGTCAGCCCCGTTGGAACGGATGCAAAATAAGGGGTGACTTGTTTGCTCGGAACCCCGTTTTTGCATCCGTTCCAACGGGGCGTCCCCTAAACCACTTCAATACATAAGGAGAACACCAATGCAACTTACTTTAAATTTAAACGGCACCCCCCTTCACGAGGAAATTGCCCCTGATACCCTTTTGCTTGATTTCCTGCGTGCCCATGGCTGCAAGAGTGTAAAACGCGGCTGCGAAACCTCAAACTGCGGGCTGTGCACCGTATTTCTGGACGGCCGTCCGATTCTGTCGTGTTCGTTTCTGGCTGCCCGTGCAGACGGCCATGAGGTGACAACGCTTGAGGGGCTTCAGGAGGAGGCGAGAGAATTCGCCGCCTTTATTGCAGATCAGGGCGCCGAACAGTGCGGTTTTTGCAACCCGGGCTTTGTGATGAATGCGCTGGCTCTTTTCCGGGAAAATCCGGACCCGGATGAGGAAGAGATTAAAGAATATCTGGCCGGCAATCTCTGCCGGTGCTCCGGATATGAGGGACAGCTTCGCGGAATCTGCAGTTTTCTCAAATGGAAGAAGCAAGGAGGTAGGCCATGAAAACAGTTAATCAGCCGATTCGGAAAAAAGATGCCATGCAGCTGCTTGGAGGCCAGCCGGTCTATGTGAATGACCTTGCGCCGGAGGAATGCCTTGTTGTAAAGCTTCTCCGTTCACCGCACCCAAATGCAATAATCGAAGAGATTCAGACAGAGGCGGCACTGAGGGTACCTGGGATTGAGGCAATTTTTACGTGGAAGGATGTAGCGCAGGACGGGCCGCGCTTTACCTTAGCCGGACAGACGTGGCCGGAGCCGAGCCCGCAGGACCGCCTGGTGCTTGACCGTCATGTCCGGTTTGCAGGAGACCCGGTAGCGATTGTGGCAGGAAGGGACGAGCGCTGTGTGGATCGTGCGCTGCGTATGATCAAAGTAAAATATGAGGTGCTTGAAGCTGTCCTTGACTTTCGTACGGCAAAGAATAATCCGGTTCTTGTGCATCCGGAGGAGAACTGGGAGGCATTGTGCGAGGTGGGAGCAGACAATAAGCAAAATCTCTGCGCGCGCGATGCAGATGAGAAGGGCGATGTGGAAGCAGTGCTTGCCGGATGTGACGTTGTTCTGGAACGGACTTACCACACAAAGGCCTGCCAGCAGACGATGATGGAGCCGTTTGGAGCATTCTGTACCATTGATGCGTATGGCAGGCTGCATATGGTCAGTTCCACACAGATCGTATTTCACTGCAGGCGTATTGTGGCAAAGGCACTCGGGATTCCGAAATCAAAGGTGAGAGTGGAAAAACCGAGGATTGGCGGCGGCTTTGGTGCAAAGCAGACTGCTGTAATGGAAATTTATCCTGCATTTGTGACATGGAAGACGAAAAAGCCGAGCAAGCTGATTTTCAGCCGGAAGGAATGTATGACAGCTTCTTCGCCGCGTCATGAGATGGAAATGCAGGTGCGCATTGGCGCGATGAAGGACGGGCGTATCCGCGCGATTGACCTGTATACACTTTCCAACACAGGTGCTTACGGGGAGCACGGACCGACAACCGTTGGCCTGAGTGCGCACAAATCCATTTCTTTATATGGAAAACTGGATGCATTCCGGTTTCAGAGTGACGTGGTGTATACGAACCGGATGTCTGCAGGCGCTTACCGCGGCTACGGAGCAACGCAGGGGATTTATGCGGTGGAAACCGCGGTTAATGAGCTGGCGGAGCAGCTTGGCATGGACCCGATTCGTCTGCGGGAGCAGAATATCGTCCGGGAGGGCGATACAATGATGGCATATTACGGAGAGCCCAATACAAGCTGTGCGCTGGACCGCTGCATTGAGAGGGTCAAAGAGATGATCAGATGGGACGAAAAATATCCGTGCCGCGATATGGGGAACGGAAAGGTGCGCGGAGTCGGAATCGGACTTGCGATGCAGGGCTCCGGTATTTCCGGTGTGGATGTCGGTTCAGCTGCGCTGAAGGTCAACGATGAAGGGTTTTATACCTTACGGATTGGCGCGGCAGATATGGGGACCGGATGTGATACGATTCTGGCGCAGATTGCGGCTGAGGTTCTGGAATGCAGTGTGGACGAGGTGACTGTTTTTGGCGCCGATACGGACGCTTCACCGTATGATTCCGGTTCGTATGCTTCCAGTACAACGTTTGTGACCGGAAAAGCTGTGGAATATGCGGCGATGGAGCTGCGGGAAAAGATCTGCGCGCTTGGGGCACGGATGCTCGGGTGTGAGGCACAGGAGGTTTCCTTTGACGGAGAAAAGGTATTATGCGAAACAGATGGCAGAAGCGTCAGCCGCGCGGACATTGCTTCAGCTTCCCAGTGCGGAAATACGATTGCCCTGGAGAGCAGTTATACACATTCCTGTCCGACTTCGCCGCCTCCGTTTATGGCAGGTGCCGCAGAGGTGGAGGTTGATCTGGAAACAGGCGAAACACAGGTGATTGAATATGTGGCAGCTGTTGACTGCGGCACGCCGGTTAACCCGAACCTGGCGCGCGTGCAGGCTGAGGGTGGTATTTTACAGGGAATTGGTATGACGCTGACGGAAAATATCACGTACAATAAAGATGGAAAAGTGCTGGAGAATTCTCT
>CAOJHI010000070.1 GCA_948436005.1 uncultured Lachnospiraceae bacterium | reverse complement strand
GACGAGTGGGTGAACTGCAAGTGTCCGGTCTGCGGAGCCGACGCAAAGCGCGAGACCAATACAATGCCGCAGTGGGCAGGCTCTTCCTGGTATTTCCTGCGTTATGTGGACAACAAAAACGACAAAGAACTGGTATCTAAGGAGAAGGCGGACAAATACCTGCCAGTAGATATGTATATCGGCGGCGTGGAGCATGCTGTTCTGCATCTGCTGTATTCCAGGTTCTATACAAAGTTCCTCTATGATATCGGGGCAGTTGATTTTGATGAGCCGTTCCACAAGCTGTTCAATCAGGGAATGATTAACGGTAAAAACGGTATCAAGATGAGTAAATCAAAAGGAAACGTGGTTTCTCCGGATGACCTTGTGCGTGATTATGGCTGTGACAGCCTGCGTATGTACGAGCTGTTCGTAGGACCGCCTGAGCTTGACGCTGAGTGGGATGACCGCGGTATTGACGGCGTATACCGTTTCCTGAACCGTTTCTGGAAGCTTGCCATGGACAGCAAAGAGGCAAATGTGGCTGAGACAAAAGAAATGGTGAAGCTGCGTCATAAATCTGTCTATGATATTACGCAGCGTCTTGAGAACTTCAGCCTGAATACGGTGATTTCCGGTTTCATGGAGTACAATAACAAGATGGCTGACCTCGCAAAGGCGAGCGGCGGTATTGACAAAGAGACGATCGAGACGTTTATCCGGATGCTGGCACCGTTTGCGCCGCACATCGCGGAGGAACTCTGGGAGGCATATGGACATACGGATTCTGTATTCCATACAACCTGGCCGGAAGCAGACCAGGAAGCGATGAAGGACGATGAGATTGAAATTCCGGTTCAGATCAACGGAAAGACGAAGACCGTGATCATGGTTCCTGCCGAGATTTCAAAAGAAGATGCAATTGCAAAGGGAAAAGAGGCGCTCGGCAGCAAGCTTACCGGTACAATTGTAAAAGAAATTTACGTTCCGAAGAAGATCGTGAACATCGTGCAAAAATAAAAGAATCAAAACAAAAATAGATTATAAAATCAGAAATACGGAAGTAAAGTGAAAAAGAGGCTGTTGAAAATCGCGGACCGGTACCATATGTGAGGCAGATGCAGGAAGCATCAAAACATATATTGCAGGAACGCTGCATTTTGCAACAGCTTCTTTTTTGGGATAGGAAAGGCATGTTCGTTTGGAAAAAATGAACAAAATTGAAGAAAATGAACAAACTGTAAATAGTTCTTTAAAATTTGTATATAGTGTTGAATACGGGTGAATAATTTTGTATAATATTATAAAATATGTTGAAAATGAGTTGGGGGATGAACAAAATGGTAAGCAAGAGACTGGTGGTTCAGTCAAAGGAGGGACTGGATATCCGCTGCGCAGAACTTCTGGCACAGACTGCAGAGAGCTGTGATTCTAAAATTGTAATATTATACGGACATAACGGGGTAAATGCCAAGAGCATGTTGAATATACGTTCCGCTGCGATCAAGGGTGGGGATGAAATTGAACTTCGCTGTACAGGGCCGAATGAAGAAGCGGATATGAAAAAAATGGAAGAGGCCATACGGCATCTGAGAGAGTGAAAAAAGGCTGCACAGTACAGGATTACTGCTGCAGCTGTTTTTTGCATAACTGTTTTTCATAGAAAAGTCCGGTCAGAAACCAGAGCGGCGCGTAATCCAGCCGGATTACCCCGTTTACATGATAGGGGGAATCGCTGTAATCCCAGGGACAACAACCGCGCTTTTTCAGATAAGTGCCGGAGGTGTATTCCACAAAAAAGATACCCAGCATATAGATGAGGCCTCTTGTAACGGTCCGGCATTTTTTCAGGCAGGCAGACAGCGGGGAGATGAATGACGCCATGCCATAGATGGGAAACATGCGCAGAGAAGAAAAACCCATCAGTTTTGGGTCATTGTGAATGAGAGAATTCAGCCCGGTCCAAAGGACCTCAATGCACCAGCCATACATACCGCATTCGATAAATTTGGATTTCATGATAAATTTCTCCTGTCTCAGGGATTAGATTGTTCAGAAAGTAGTTTTTCCGAATTAGGTAAGAAATATGCCAGGATGAAAGGAAAATCTGGCAATGAACTGTTCCAAAAGAAGTATTTTTTTATTATTGTAGATTATTGTAAATTTATTGTGAAACGTATGAATTGCACTTGCATTCTATAAAATTTATGCTATAATGTGTCTAAATAAATAATAGCGAAGTAGGAATTTGCGCGTTAAGTTGTCAGCGGCTGGGGAGTCGCCCTGAACCGAAAAACCATTTTAAAATGTGTTTGCGATGCATTTTCCGCACCCGTTGCTACAATATGAGGACGCCTCATAATGTGGAGCGAATATTATTTATCGTTACTTATTTTTTCTCTCATTATGGAGGTGTTTTGTTATGCAAAAAAACAACAGTAAAATGAAATGGGATACTCGTACACTCGTTTTCCAGGGACTTCTGATTGCGTTGCATATTGTGCTGGCGCGCCTTGTGGTGATTGACCTGGGATCTTACCGGATTACGATTGGCAGCGTCTGCACCGTATTGACAGGACTGTGGTTCGGGCCGGTGGCAGGAGGCATGAATGGTCTTCTGTCAGACCTTATTGGCTGTGTGCTTAAGGGGTATGCGGTAAATCCGCTGATTACTTTGGCGGCAATCATCTGGGGTGTGATTCCTGCACTGATGCGTCCGCTTATAACCGGCGGCAAAGCCCGGAAGACGGCAATGCTCAGTATTTCAGTTGTAGTGTCATCTATTCTGGGTACACTGGTGTTTACGACAGCCGGACTGGTGTGGATTATCGGTTACAATTTCTATGCAATTATGCCGGGACGCATTGTACAGTGGGCAATCATGACGCCGATCTATTGTGTACTGACTGCGGTTTTGTACTTCAGTCCTCTGACCAGTATGGTATTGAATATGACGGTGCGCAAAGCAGATCAGACAGCCAATGCCTGAAAATATGGCTTGTGCTCAGCACAGGATAAAAGATACGAAATAAAAACAGAACATAGCTCCAGATGATTCCCCATGGAGCATAAGGGGCGGGCGCTGCGATGATGCAGCGCCCGTATCTGTATGAATAGAGACAGATTATGAAGCTGTTTATTTTTATAATCGATACGACAGAAAAAAGGGCTGCGTCCCTGTTTAGGAGGATTTTATGAATTATCAGGAAGCAAGAGCGTTTATCACGGAGGTATCAGCAAAAGGAAATGAACTGGGGCTTGAGAGTATTACGAATCTTCTGGCGCTGCTCGGCAATCCGCAGGATGAGCTGAAGTTTGTGCACGTAGCAGGAACGAACGGGAAGGGCTCTGTGTTGGCGTATATGTCCACAGTGCTGGAAAAAGCAGGATATCTGGTGGGAAGATATATCTCTCCGACGCTGTTTTCTTACCGGGAAAAGATTCAGGTAAACCGGGCATTTATCAGCCGGGAGGAATTTGCAGAGGCAGTGACAAAGGTGGCGGAGGCGTATGCGCAGATGAAAGAAAAGGCCATGTCGCTGCCAACGGTTTTTGAGGTAGAAACAGCAGTATCATTTCTTTATTTTCAGAAGAGAAAATGTGATCTGGTGCTTCTGGAAGTAGGAATGGGCGGGAGGCTGGATGCCACGAATGTCATCCGGACACCGGTTCTTACCATGGTAGCATCCGTCAGTATGGATCATATGGAATTTCTGGGGAATACACTTGCGGAAATTGCATGGAACAAGGCAGGCATTTTTAAGCCGGGTGTTCCGGCTGTCTGTGCGCAGCAAAAGCCGGAGGCAGAGAAAGTAATCCGGCAGGAGGCCGGAAAAAACGGAAGCTCCTGCACTTTTGTGGAGAAAGACCGGATTTCAGAGATACGCTACGGTTTGGAGCAGCAGAGCTTTGTCTATAAAGAGTTTGGAAAAGTGGAGATCTCACTTGCAGGGGCACAGCAGGTGGAAAATGCGGCACTTGCGTTGGAAGGAATTGCGGCATTGCGGGAGCAGGGATATGAGATTTCGGATGCTGCACTGCGGCAAGGCCTGAAAGAGACGAGCTGGCTGGGGCGTTTTTCTGTGATTCACAGGGAACCGCTTCTGATTCTTGACGGTGCGCACAATCCGGATGCGGCGCTGCGGCTCCGGGAGTCCTTGGAGACGTATTTTAAAAACAGGAAAAAATATTATATCTTTGGCGTGTTTTCTGACAAGGAATATGATAAGATTATAGAGATTACCGCCGGTCTGGCAGAGCACATCTATACAGTAGAAACGCCGGATAACCCGCGGGCGCTCCCGGCAGCTGATCTGGCAGAAGCAGTGAGCCGTGTGAATGCTTCTGTTGAAGCGGCGGATGGGATTGAGGATGCAGTCGAAAAAAGTTTTGCAAAAGCGCAGGCAGAGGATGTGATCATTGCGTTTGGGTCACTGTCTTTTCTGGGAGAATTTCGGAAGGCTGTGGAGCAGTATGCAGGCCGGAAGGAAATTGAATAAAATTCAGAAAAGAATTGTGTAAAAAATAAAAAGAGCATGAGAAAGAAAAAATACGGAGAATGACAGATGAGAGATTTACTGGAATTGAGGGATGAAATAGACGGAATTGACCGGCAGATCGTAGAATTGTTTGAGAACCGGATGAAGGTCAGCAGGGAGGTTGCGGCCTATAAAATAGCAAATGGCAGGAAGGTTTTTGATAAGGACAGGGAGCATCAAAAGCTGGAGGTGTTGACAGGCCTTGTGAACGATGATTTTAACAGACATGGCGTGGAGGAACTGTTTCAGCAGATCATGTCCATGAGCCGGAAGCTGCAGTATCAGCTTCTGGAAGAGTGCGGTGTGTCAGGGAGGCTGCCTTTCATTGCAGTGGATGATATTGAGCGGGAGAACATCCGCGTCGTTTATCAGGGGGTTGAGGGGGCTTACAGCCATGCGGCGATGCGGACGTATTTTGGAAAGGACGTCAGCTGCTTTCATGTCAAAAAGTGGCGTGATGCGATGGAGGCGATTGCAGAGGGCTCTGCAGATTATGCGGTGCTTCCGATCGAAAATTCCTCTGCCGGCATTGTGGCGGATAATTATGATTTGCTTGTAAATTTCGAAAATTATATTGTCGGAGAACAGATCATCAAATGCGAACATGCCCTGCTCGGCCTGCCTGGTACAAAGCTTGAAGAGATTCAGAAGGTCTATTCTCACCAGCAGGCGCTTTCGCAGTGCGAGGAGTTCCTGGCGCAGCACCGCAGCTGGCAGACAATACCGTATGACAATACAGCGACTTCTGTGAAAAAGGTAGCAGAGGATGGAGATCGTACTCAGGCAGCGATCGGCAGCAAATTTGCGGCAGAGCTTTTCGGGCTTGAGGTGCTCGCGGATCATGTTTATTACAATGAGGCGAATTCCACACGTTTTATTATTGTCACGAATCAGCGGATTTTCCGGCGCGATGCGCAGAAGATCAGTATCTGTTTTGAGGTGCCGCATTACAGTGGAGCGCTATATAATATTTTGTCGCATTTTATTTACAATAATCTGAATATGAACAAGATCGAATCAAGGCCGGCCGCTGGGCGGAACTGGGAATATCGGTTCTTTGTGGATTTTGACGGGAATCTGAATGACAGCGCGGTAAAGAATGCGCTGCGCGGGATACGGGAAGAAGCGATCAATATGAAGATTCTTGGGAACTATTAAGAGAAGATTGCGGGACGGTGTGAAGGGGGACGCCGCTGAATGGATGCATCCCCGGGGTTCCGGACAGGGAAGTCACCCCGGGGATGAATCCTTTCAGCGGCTGGCTCTTGAAAGGCGTTAACGTATACGTTTAGCAGATAGAAAAAAATACGGAATATATACTATAAGTAAGGGAACGGATCATGAGAATTGATGAATTGATTTTATATCGGAATTTGGAGAATGGAACAGTGCTTCATGAGATGGCTTGGATTATGGGGCATTATGAAGATGAAGAGCATAGAGAGGAATTGCGGGAGCGGTTTTTTGGCTGTATGCATGAGCTGATTGATCTTGCGGGCCGGTATGGGTTTGAGAAGAATTTGTGGCATGCGTATCTGACGTTTCTGCTTGTGAATAATGAAAATGTGTTCAGTACGTCCTGTGAAATCAGGGGCGCGGCGGAGGGGAGTATTCTTGCGCTTGCCAGGCATGATTTTGTGATTTTTCAGGAGCTGTTTGCATATGATTTTTCCTGGCTTGAGGAGACACTTGCAGTGGGATTTTTTGAAGAAATCCTGGATTATCAGAGCAGAGGGGCAGCCGGGAGCGTGTTTAACAGGCGGATTCGAGACCGGATCTGTGATCTGGCTGTGCAGCTTGGGGAAGCAAAGGATTCTGAGACATTTACGCAGGCCATGATTCATTTTTATAAAGAGTTCGGTGTGGGAAAGCTTGGACTGCATAAGGCGTTCCGTGTGGTTCATGATGACTGCGGTGTGCAGATTCAGCCGATTACGAATATTATGCATGTCAATCTGGATGATCTGGTGGGGTATGAGCTCGCGAAAAAGAAGCTGGTGGATAATACGGAGGCGTTCGTGCAGGGCAGGAGAGCGAACAACTGTCTGCTGTTTGGGGATGCAGGGACCGGAAAGTCTTCGAGTATCAAGGCAATTCTGAACAGGTATTATGATCAGGGACTGCGTATTATCGAGATTTATAAGCATCAGTTCCAGGATTTGAATGAAGTGATCGCACAGATCAAGAACCGGAATTATCGGTTTATTATTTATATGGATGATCTTTCTTTTGAGGAATTTGAGATCGAGTATAAGTATCTGAAAGCTGTAATCGAGGGCGGACTGGAGAAAAAGCCGGATAATATTCTGATTTATGCGACCTCCAACAGGCGCAACCTGATCCGGGAGAAATTCCGTGATAATCAGGAAGAGCGGGATGGAGATATCCATACGAATGACACGATTCAGGAAAAAATGTCGCTCGTTTCGAGATTTGGCGTGACGATTTTCTTCGGTTCTCCGAGTAAAAAAGAGTTTCAGAAGATCGTAAAAACGCTTGCGGAACGCTATGGGGTGACGATGCCGGAGGAAGAGCTGCTTCTGGAAGCGAACAAGTGGGAGCTGGCGCACGGGGGGCTGTCCGGCCGTACGGCGCAGCAGTTTATCGACTATTTGCTGGGGCAGGTAAAGAGCTGAGCATGGAATCGAATAGAAAAGCAGATGGAAGATAGAACAGGTATAAGACGGAAGAGGATACCAATATAGTAAGGAAACATGATGGAATCAGTGTTTCCTTAAATGCAGAAAAGCTGTGGGAGAAAGATACAGGAATAAGACTAGGAGGGGTGGAAATATGGCAGTGAAATATTTTGCGGCCATCGGAATCGGTTCAACGTTAACAGACATGAAGATTTTTGAATGGGGCGGGAGAAAGCCGGTTCGTGAGGTAGAGAATGTCAGCGCCAGGATGAACCTTGGGCTGGATGTTTATCAGACTGGCCGGATTGGCAGCCGGCATGTGGAGGAGCTTTGCACAGTGCTCCGCAGCTTCCGCCAGATCATGCTTGGGTATAAAGTCGATGCATACCGGGTCTGTGCGACCAGCGCGTTCCGGGAGTCGAGGAATATGCTGATTCTGCGGGACTATATCGAAAAACAGACCGGGCTGCGCATTGAGGTTCTGAGCAATTCCGAACAGCGCTTTATGGATTACAAGTCCATTGCATCCGTCTCCTCTGAGTTTGAGACGATCATTCAGAATGCAGCGGCAATCGTTGATATTGGGAGCAGCAGTATGCAGATTTCGCTCTTTGACAAGGATAAACTGATTACGACGCAGAATATCCGCATCGGCAGTGTGACAACGCGGGAGCATCTTGCACCGCTGATGAAGAACAGCGAACATTTTGAAAAAATGGTTGTGGAGCTTTTGAACCATGAGCTGGCAGGCTTTGCAAAGCTGTATCAGAAGGACCGCCAGATCAAAAATCTGATTGTGATCGGCGGCAACCTTCTGGAGCTGATGCGCCAGTATCGCAGTGAGAACCATGAGATTACAGCAGTCACGAAAAATCAGTTTCAGGAGATCTATGAGAACGTGGTCGGATTGAACCAGGACGAGATTTCTGAGAGGTTTCATATCTCTTTTGACCAGACAGGCGTGATGGTGCCGTCTGCGATTTACTGCAGGGCTCTGATGGAAAATCTGGGCACAGAGACGCTGTGGCTGCCGGATTACAGCATCTGTGACGGTATGGCGTATGATTATGGAGTGAAAAACCATTATATTCTGAACAGCCATAATTTTGAGGAGTATATTAATGCAGCTGCCAGCAACATATCAAAACATTAAAAATGCAGCCAGGCGCATATCCGGAATCTGGAGGAGATTGCGCTTCTGGTGTTTGACCGTTTGAAAAAAATCCACGGGATGGGAAAGCGGGAGCGGCTTCTGTTGCAGATTTCGATTATTTTGCACAACTGCGGAAAGTTTATCAGCCTGGAAGACGTTTCAGAATGTGCGTTTAATATCATTATGGCCACGGAAATTATTGGCCTGTCCCACGCAGAGCGTGAAATGATTGCCTACACGGTGAAATTTAACACAAGCCGTTTCCTGTCCTATGAGGAGCTGTCCGTCAGCACAGCTCTGACGAAATCACAGTATATGGCAGTGGCAAAAATGACAGCAATCCTGCGTATGGTAAATGCACTTGACCGGACGCACCAGCAGAAATGCAAAAATGTGACAGTCACGCTGCGGGAGCATGAGCTGAAGGTTACGGTGGCGAGCCAGGCTGATTTGTCTCTTGAGATAGGAACCTTTCAGGAAAAGGCGGAATTTTTTGAGGAAATTTTTCATGTGCATCCTGTATTTAAGCAGCGGAAGCAGATTTAGGAGGGAAAACAATGGCAGAGTTAGTGTTTGACAGGCCGGAATATTATACGAACAGGGAGTGCAGCTGGCTGGCATTTAACAGCCGTGTGCTTTCAGAAGCGCGGGATAAAAGCCTTCCGCTTCTGGAACGGTTGAAGTTTTTGAGCATTACTGCCTCCAATCTGGATGAATTTTTTATGATACGTGTGGCGTCACTGAAGGATATGGTGCATGCAAAGTACACGAAAAAGGATATTGCAGGAATGACGCCGCAGGAGCAGCTTGCGGTGATCGGCGAGAAAGCACATGAACTGGTAGCCTCCCAGTATTCGACGTATAACCGGTCCCTGCTTCCGCTGATGAAGCAGTCGGGGATTGAGGTTGTGACTGAGCATGAAAAGATGACGAAAAAGCAGAAGGAGTATGCAGATCAGTATTTTCATGATAATGTATACCCGGTTTTGACGCCAATGGCGATGGACCCGTCAAGGCCGTTTCCGCTGGTGCGCAATAAATCCCTGAACATCGGCGCGCTGATTTCGAAAAAAGGCGAAAAGGGAAAAGCGGAATTTGCAACTGTACAGGTACCGTCCGTCCTTCCTCGGATTGTCCGCCTGCCGGACACAGACGAAGGGCACAAATGTGTAATTTTGCTGGAACAGCTGATTGAGCGGAACATTCACGCACTCTTTTTGAATTACAATGTGGTAGCAGCCTGTCCGTACCGGATTATGCGTAATGCGGATTTGTCCTATGATGAGGATGAGGCGGCAGATTTGCTCAAGGAGATTGAAAAGCAGTTGAAAAAGAGACAGTGGGGAGAAGTAATCCGTCTGGAAATTGAGGAAAAGATGGACCCGAAGCTGTTGAAAATACTGAAAGCAGAATTTGCGGTAAAGGATGAAGATATTTATAAAATTAACGGGCCCCTGGACCTGACGTTTCTGATGAAGCTGTATGGTCTTGAGGGAATGGACGAGTATCGCTATCCTTCCTATAAGCCGCAGCCGGTTCCGGGACTGCAGGACGGAGAGGATATCTTTACGCAAATCCGGAAAAGGGATATTCTGCTTCACCATCCGTATATGACCTTTGAGCCTGTGGTGCAGTTTGTGAAACAGGCGGCTGCCGATCCGGATGTCCTGGCAATCAAACAGACGCTTTACCGTGTCAGCGGAAATTCCCCGATTGTGGCAGCACTTGCTCAGGCGGCGGAAAACGGCAAGCAGGTATCGGTTCTTGTTGAGCTGAAAGCAAGATTTGACGAGGAAAACAATATTATCTGGGCAAAAATGCTGGAAAAAGCAGGCTGTCACGTTATTTACGGACTGCTTGGCCTGAAGACACACAGCAAGATTACTCTTGTTGTGCGGCGTGAGGAGGACGGCATTCGCCGCTATGTGCATCTTGGCACAGGAAATTACAATGATTCTACGGCAAAGCTGTATACGGACTGCGGAATTCTGACCTGTTCGGAGCAGATCGGGGAGGATGCGACGGCAGTGTTCAACATGCTGTCCGGTTACTCGGAACCAAAGCACTGGAACCGTCTTGTGCTGGCGCCGATCTGGATGCGCAGCCGGTTCATGAATCTGATTGAGCGGGAGACACAGCATGCAAAAGCAGGTGAACCGGCAAGAATTGTTGCCAAAATGAATTCACTTTGTGACAAAGAGATCATTGCAGCGCTGTACGAGGCTTCCGCGGCCGGAGTGCAGATTGACCTGATTATCCGCGGAATCTGCTGCCTGAAAACAGGAATTGCCAGGATCAGCGAGAATATCCGGGTCCGGTCAATTGTCGGAAATTTCCTGGAGCATGCGCGGATTTTTTATTTCCAGAACGGCGGAGACGAGGAATTTTATATGGCAAGCGCGGACTGGATGCCGCGCAATCTTGACAAGCGTGTGGAGATTCTGTTCCCGGTGGAATCGCAGGAGCTGCGGGAGCAGGTACGGCATATTTTGCAGATACAGCTGGAGGACAACGTGAAGGCACACGTGCTGCAGCCGGACGGGACTTACGAAAAGATAGACAAACGCGGAAAAGTCCTGCTCTGCGCACAGGATTATTTCTGCGAGGAAGCAGTGCGGACGGCACAGGTGGAGAGCGAAGTTCAGAAAAGCCATGTGTTTGTTCCGGCAGAAGCGATGGAAGAATAAAGAAAACATTTGAAAAAAAGACAGATTGTCTGAAAAGTGGAAAAGCGGGGGCAGGTATGTACAGAGATCATACAAAAGTAATAAAGATCGGGGATAAGATCATCGGAGGCGGCAATCCGGTTTTGATTCAGTCCATGACAAACACGCGGACGGAGGATGTGGCGGCAACTGTAGCGCAGATTCAGGCGCTCACGGCAGCCGGATGTGAGATTATCCGATGTGCAGTTCCGACTATGGAGGCAGCGCAGGCATTCTCTGAGATACGCAGGCAGATTTCGATACCGCTGGTGGCGGATATTCATTTTGACTATAAGCTGGCTATTGCAGCTATAGAGCATGGCGCGGATAAGATACGCATCAATCCGGGCAATATCGGAAGCGCGGACCGCATAAAAGCAGTGGTCGATGCGGCACGGGAGCGGAATATTCCGATACGGGTCGGTGTGAACGGCGGTTCTCTGGAGAAAGAGATTGTCGCGCGCGACGGCGGTGTGACGGCAGAGGGGCTTGTAGAAAGCGCGCTGCGTCAGACTTCGGTGATTGAGGACATGGGGTATGACAATCTGGTGATCAGCATCAAATCTTCCGATGTGCTGCTTTGTGCAAAGGCACACCGGCTGCTGGCTAAGAAAACAAATTATCCGCTGCACGTAGGCATTACGGAGGCGGGAACGCTGTTGTCAGGCAACATCAAATCAGCCATCGGGCTTGGCTTGATTCTTTCAGAAGGAATCGGCGATACGATTCGTGTATCTCTGACCGGAGATCCGCGGGAGGAAGTCAAGTCAGCGAAGCTGATTCTCCGGACGCTGGGGCTTCGGCGCGGCGGGATTGAGGTCGTATCGTGCCCGACGTGCGGGCGCACCAAAATTGATCTGATCGGTCTGGCAAATCAGGTTGAGGCAATGGTGGAGGATATTCCACTTGACCTCAAAGTGGCTGTCATGGGCTGTGTGGTAAACGGCCCGGGTGAAGCGAAGGAAGCAGATATCGGGATAGCAGGCGGGAAAGGCGAAGGACTTCTGATAAAAAAAGGCGAAGCAGTGCGGAAGGTTCCGGAGGAGGAGCTGCTGAATGTACTGCGGGAGGAGCTGCTGAACTGGAAATCTGACACTCCGTAGAATGGGGCTCAGGTATCGGATATTTTACAGAAAAGGTGCGGCGGTTCAAGAACCGCAGGAACCACCGGATACTCATATAGCAGGCAGCCTGTACTTTATGAAAAAGAAAGGAACGCAGGACAAAGAAAATGAAAACAGGAGAAATCTATATTCGAGTGGCCTCAAAGGAGGACGCAGGGGAGCTGCTGGACATTTATAGACCGTATGTCGAAAAGACGGCAATTACGTTTGAATATGAAGTTCCTTCTGTGCAGGAATTTGAAGAGCGGATTGCGCGGACTCTGAAAAAATATCCTTATCTTGTCGCAGTAAGCGGGGAGGAGCTTTTGGGGTATGCGTATACTGGTGCGTTTGTCGGACGGGCAGCCTATGACTGGGCAGCAGAAACCTCTATTTATGTAAAAGAGGACAGTCGGAAAAGGGGTGTCGGCAAGGCTCTGTACCGGGCGCTGGAGGCTGTCTCCCAGGCGCAGAATCTTCTGAATCTGAATGCCTGCATCGGCTATCCGGAGGTGGAGGATGAACACCTGACAGGCAACAGCGTAGCGTTTCACAGCCATATGGGATACCGTATGGTCGGAAAAT
>CAOJHI010000069.1 GCA_948436005.1 uncultured Lachnospiraceae bacterium | reverse complement strand
AAAGAATAAGTGCATAACCATCATTTCCACTGGCTATACACTTATTATACGAGGAACAGAATGATGAAGAAAAATTTTGGAACCATGCCGGACGGCACAGAGCTGTCCACCTACTCTTTTACAAACAAAAATAACATGACTATGACAGTGACAGACCTCGGTGCAACGATCGTAAGCGTCCGGGTTCCGGACCGGGACGGTGTGGCGCGCGATGTAGTGCTGGGCTATGACACACCGCAGGGATATCTGGAGCATACCTGCTATTTTGGGGCAGTAATCGGCCGCAGCGGGAACCGTATTGACAAAGGGCGGTTTGAAATAAACGGGAAAGTCTGCCAGATGGATATCAATGACAATGAAAACAATCTGCACAGCGGAAACGATGGTTTTGATAAGCGCAGATGGGAGGTAACGGCCCTGAATGAAGCGGACAACAGGATTACCTTTACCATGGAAAGCCCGGATGGCGATCAGGGATTTCCGGGAAATTTCAAAGTATCCGTTACCTACACACTGACAGATGAAAATGAAATCGTCTTGCATTATACGGGAACCAGTGATCAGGATACGGTAGCGAATCTGACCAACCATTCCTATTTTAATCTGGCGGGTCATGACGGCGGTTCTATCGAAGATCATGAGCTGCAGCTTCTGGCAAAAGCATATACGCCGGTCAGAGACGGGAAGGCAATTCCGACGGGTGAGATTGCTCCGGTGGCAGGCACACCGATGGACTTCCTTACCGCGAAACCGATTGGCAGAGATATTGAGGCGGATTTCGAGCAGCTGAAATTTGTCGGCGGCTATGACCACAATTACGTACTGTCAGAAAAAACAGGTGAAATGAAAAAGATGGCAGAGGCATACTGCCGGAGATCCGGCATTGTGATGGAAGCGTTTACCGATTGCTGCGGCGTTCAGTTTTATGCCGGAAACTTTATTACACCGCAGACAGGAAAAGACGGGGTCTCTTACGGGAAGCGTCACGGCTTCTGCCTGGAGTCCCAGTATTTTCCGGACTCAATCAATCAGGAAGGTTTTCCGAAGCCGGTTCTGAAAGCAGGAGACACGTATGAGACAGTAACATCCTATCGGTTTTCGGTAAAAGAATAAAAAGAATCTGTGAGTAAGTATGAAAAGACGCAGACAGAAGAAATATGCAGTGTACCTTGCACTGGCAGGATTGGCCGCCTCTATTATTCTGACAATAGCAGGGGGAAGTTATTATATTCGGTTTGTCGGAAACAAGGAGTGGAGGAATCTGTACAGTACCAAGGAATGCAAGCGATATTATGTAATGATTCCGGACGATTCAGAATCCGTTTTATGGCAGGATATTTACAAAAGTGCCAAAGAAGAGGCGGAAAAGAACGATGTCTATGTTGAACTCCTGTGTGACTGGCGCTCTGAGGATTACAGCACGCTTTCCTACATGGATATTGCAGAAACATCAAAAGTAGACGGGATTATTGTAAAGCCGGACGGCACTTCCAAAATGACAAAGGCCATAGATCAGGCGAATGAGGCAGGCATCCCGGTTGTTACGATTCTGAATGATGATACGGCAAGCAGCCGGAAAAGCTTTGTCGGCGTAAACAGCTACCAGATGGGAACCACGTATGGCCGCCAGGCGCTGGAATGTATTGATACATCCACCAAAACGATAACCATTCTTATGGACAGCAGAGAAAGTGGAAAAGAGCTGATCTTCAAAGAAATAAAGGCCACAATACAGGCAGGCCTGCCGGAAGAGCTGAAGGACCAGATACAGATCCGGCTGAAGACAATTAAGGCAACCAGTACGTTCGAGGCGGAGGAAGTGATCAGGGACCTCTTTGTGAACCCGGAAGAGCGTCCGGATATTTTTATTTGTATGAACGAGGTGTACAGTGAATGCGCCTGCCATGCAATTGTAGATTACAATCGGGTGGGCGATATTGCAATTATCGGCTCCTATCGCTCAGATGTGATGCTGAATGCCCTGAGAAAGGGGACAGTGATGGCAGCTGTTGCGCTGGATACGGAGCAGATGGGGCAGCGCAGTATTGAGGCCCTGGAAGAATATTACAGCATGGGATACACGAACAATTATTTTAGCGTTGACCTGGATATTATTACGAGTGAAAATGTGGACCAGTACAGAAAGAAGAGCGACCAGGAGTGAGCGCAGATGGAAAAAAGAAAAAAACATGGGCTGTTTTGGCGGCTTTCAATCCAGACCAAGCTGATTATGACATTTGCTCTCACAGCGGTACTGATGTTTGTTATCAATATTATCCTTTATGGAGAGGTCAACCATTCCATGCGGTCTCTGGATGAAGTATATGCCACGAACGTAAGCCTGAATGCCCTGGCTGAATGTCTGGAAGAAATTCACGGAAATATTCTGGAATATCTGAATACAAAGAGCAGCGATTCACTGGAGGATTACTATCGGAAGGTGCAGTCATACCAGGAGATGCTGACAAACTTTAATGACAAAATCGTGGCTAATAAAATGAAAATTCTGGAGAGGAATATCTGCAATATGTCAAAGAACTACCTGGTTCTGGCAGAGGAGACCATTCAGGCGAAGCGAGGCCGGAATGTAGAGCGTTATAAAGCAGCCTTTGCCGAGGGCTCCAGAAAATATCAGTATATCCAGGATGCAATTTATAATCTGAACAGTATGCAGTTCCAGAGAAATTCAACGAATTACCAGATGCTGCTGGAATCGCTTGGTTACACGGAGGTTTTAAGCTCAGGGATCGTGGTTGTGGTGGCTGTTATCAACATTTTGATTCTGATTGTGTTACTGCGCACCATCACGGAACCGCTTCGCATGCTGGCTGTATCGGCAAACGAGGTTGCACGGGGAAACTTCGATATTACCCTGCCGGACTATGACAGCGGGGATGAATTGGGGGTCGTAACGCGGGCATTTTCCAAAATGATTGACAGCCTTCGGGAATATATTACAAAACTGCGGGACAGCATGGAAAAAGAGCAGGAACTGAAAAAAAGGGAGTTCCGTATGGAAACCTATCTGAAGGATGCGCAGCTGAAATACCTGCAGGCTCAGATAAATCCTCATTTCCTGTTTAATTCACTGAATGCGGGTGCTCAGCTTGCAATGCTGGAGGATGCGGAAAAGACAAGTATTTTTCTTGAAAAAATGGCTGATTTCTTTCGTTACAATGTGCGCAAAGCGGAAAAGACGGCGACCCTGCTGGAGGAGCTTGAGTCAGTAGACAATTATGTCTATATCCTGAATGTCCGGTTTGCAGGCGAGATCAGGTACGAAAAGAAAATTGATCCGGGTGTGGACGAAGTACAGCTTCCGCGTATGATCCTGCAGCCGATTGTGGAAAACGCGGTGAATCATGGAATCCGTGATGTGGAATGGGCCGGGCAAATCCAGCTTTTTGTCCGGCATATATCGGAAGGATTGGTAATCAGCGTGAAGGACAACGGGCAGGGAATGACACAGGAGAGGATTCGGAAGGTTCTGGAGGGAAGAGTGCATGAAAATGAAGAACAGAAGGACTCTACCGGAATCGGAATGGATAATGTAATAAACCGTCTGGAACTGTTTTTTGGCATAAAAGGCCTGCTGCAGATTTACAGCGGGGGAATCGGAAAAGGAACCGAGGTGCGCATCATGATTCCGGAAAAGGTTCTGGCCATGCAGCAGCAGGCAAAGGAAGCGCAGGAGCGGGAAAAGATGCAGGGGCAGGACGGAGTTTTGCAGTGACAGTATGAGGTGTGCTATGTACAGAATTTTGATTGCAGATGATGAAGGAATTATGCTGGAAGCCCTGAAGAGTATTATTACAAGCAACTTTGGAAATGTGTGTGAACTGGCATTTGCAAAAACAGGGCGCGCAGTGGTGGAGCTGGCAGAGAGCTTTCGCCCGGATATTGCGTTCATGGATATTCAGATGCCTGGAATCAATGGAATCCAGGCGATTAAAGAAATAAGAAAATTTCATATTTCAACGAAGTTCATTATTATAACGGCATATGACAAATTTGACTATGCGAAAGAAGCAATCAATCTCGGGGTAATCGAATACCTGACCAAGCCAGTGAAAAAAAACGTTGTGGTGGCAGTTCTGGAACATGCAATGAAACAGATTTCAGAGGAGCGCCAGAAGCGCAGCGATAACCTGAGAATACAGGAATAGCTGGAAACCGTTATACCGATTGTTGAAAATGGTCTCGTTAACAATATGATTTTGCAGGAACAGGGTGCCGGCGATATCAGTTACTATAAAATACTCCTCGATATCCGTGAGGAGTATGCCTATGTTGTTCTGATTCAGTTTGGCATTTCCGGAGAAAACGATGTTCTGACAACTCCGGTGGGAATGAGCGCCCAGATGCAGTCCCATTACGCGAAATGCTGTACAATCTGTAAGGAGTTTTTTCCATGTATCGTCGGGCCGATCATGACCAACCGGATTGTTCTTGTCGTTCCGTGTGATGTGAGTACACAGGAGTATCGGAAACGAATTGAGATGATTGAGCAGGCCAGACATCTGACCAGGAAACTGAGCCGCTGTTTTGAAGCAAAATTCCGTGCAGGTATCGGCAAAACCTACCGAATGGAAGAGTTGAAGCTCTCCTATTCAGAGGCGTACCGGGCGCTGAGCCAGAGCAGCAGCAGTGTGGCGCACGTAGACGACCTGACTTTGCCGGGAGAATATACGGATAATTACCCGAAGGATATGGAACGGAGGCTTTTTCAGCAGGTCACAAGAGGCGACCGGAATGGCATGCGGCAGACAGCCAATGAACTTTTTGACTGGATGATCCGTAACTATTATGATGACAGGGAAGGTATTCAGCTGAAAGTGCTGGAATTTGTCATTTGCGCGGAGCGGGAAGCATCTTTGAATGGCGGAATTGAACCGTATGGATTTCACTCACGGAAAGATTACATGAAGATAGTGCTGGAATGCGATGGTTATACGGCGCTTCGGTCCTGGTTTTTGCAAAAACTGGAAGATGTATGCAAAAAGGTCGCAACGAAGCAGGAAAAGCAGTCGGAGAGCATCGTCTCAAAGGCAAAGCAGTACATAAACCAGAATTTTTCAAAAGAGCTGACACTTGATGAAGTATCGAGAAATGTGAATATCAGCCCTTATTATTTCAGTAAATTGTTTAAAGAAGAGACCGGAGAAAATTTTATCGAATATCTGACGAAAATCAGGATCCGGCACGCAAAGGAGCTGTTGAAAAACCCGCTGCTCAGTATTAAGGAAATCTGTGTGATGTCCGGCTACAGTGATCCCAACTACTTTAGCCGTATTTTTAAGAAACAGGAAAGGGTGACACCGAGTGAATACCGGGAGGGTTTGTAATGGCTGAAAGAAAAAAAGGAAAAAGAGCTGCTTTCTTTGCCTGTGTTTTGCTTGCGTGTAGTATGCTGGGAGGCTGCGCACTGCAAAGAGAGCATGAAGAGGAAACAAAACAGTATCAGGAGGAAGGCCTTCAGGTGGGGATGAGCTTTGACTCCTTTGTGATTGAACGCTGGCTTCGGGACCGGGATCTGTTCGAACTGACAGCCAAAAATCTCGGGGCTGAGGTGAATGTGCAGGTAGCCAATGGTGATCTGCAGGAGCAGATTTCACAGATTCGTTATTTCATCAAGAAAAAGGTTGATGTGATTGTTGTGATTGCATCGGATGGCGGAGGACTCAGCAGCGTGATTAGAGAAGCAAAGGCACAGGGCATCCGGGTGGTTTCCTATGACCGGCTGGTGATGAATGCCAATACGGACCTGTATATTTCTTTTGATAACGAGAAGGTGGGCACACTGATGGGAGAGGCCATGGTTGATGCGCTTCCGGAGGGAGGCAACATCTTTGCAATCTATGGCTCGCCGGCTGATTATAATGTATGGATGTTACAGAAGGGCTTTTGCGATGCGATTCAGAATAGTGGTCTGAATATTATTTATTCTGATTACTGTGAAAACTGGCTGGCAGAGCTGGCTTTTGACGCAGTTGACAAAGGGCTTGGCAAGAGTCCGCGCAATCTGGTTGGCGTGATGTGCGGCAATGATGATCTGGCCGGCCAGGCTTTCCGGGCACTGGCGGAGAACCGTCTGGCCGGAAAAGTCGTGCTGGTGGGGCAGGATGCAGACCTGGCGGCCTGCCAGCGCATTGTGGAAGGCACACAGACAATGACAGTCTACAAGCCGATGGAGAAGCTTGCTCAGAAAGCAGCGGAATTTGCCTGTGCGCTCGGGTATGAAAAAATGATGGAGGAAGGCCGCATTAACCGGTCAGAGGTTCCGGAGATCGCGTTGGAGCGGGGAGAAGAATTGGGGACTCTCGACAAAATCAGTGACCGGGGAACTGCTCTGGAAATCATGAAAAGACAGGCAAACTCAGAGGATAGCAATCCGTATGGACACGACAGGGACGATGGCTTACAGGAGGAGGGAAATGTACCGTACTATAGCCTGGAACCGATTGCCGTGACAAAAGAAAATATCGACGAGATGAGTATTGAGAGTGATTTCCATACACAGGAAGATGTTTATCTGAATGTAGAACGGGAATCAGATAAGAAATAGCGTCTGTTCCGGAACACAACTGGACAATCTTGGCACAAAAATTTCCTGTATTTTGCAGGAAATTTTTTTTGCGCTAAAAATATGAAGCTGATTGCAAACATATCCAGATTTGTTTGTAGTAAACTGAAAATAACTTAAAAAGTGAAAACAAAAAAGGAGGAATTCAATTATGAACAAGAAAATTGTTATGATGACAGCTGTAGCGGCACTTTCCGTAGCAGCATTCGGAACAGTTGCAAACGCTGAGGAAAAAGGCGTAATCGGTGTGGCAATGCCGACACAGGATCTTCAGAGATGGAACCAGGACGGCGCGAACATGAAAGCCCAGCTGGAGGAAAAGGGATATACCGTAGATCTTCAGTATGCCGGAAATGATGTACAGACGCAGGTTTCTCAGGTTGAGAACATGATTGCAAACGGCGATCAGCTTCTGGTAATCGCATCAATCGAAGGTGACTCTCTTGGAACCGTTCTTGCTCAGGCAAAAGAAGCGGGCGTTCCGGTTATCGCTTATGACCGTTTGATTATGAACACAGACGCTGTTTCCTACTATGCAACATTCGACAACTATATGATTGGTAAAACACAGGGCCAGTTCATCGTAGATGCACTTGATCTTGAGAATCAGGACGGACCGTTCAACCTTGAGCTGATTACAGGTGACCCGGGTGACAATAACGTAAACTTCTTCTTTGGCGGTGCTATGGATGTTCTTCAGCCGTATATCGATGCGGGCAAGCTTGTTGTTCCGTCAGGCCAGATGACAAAAGACGAAGTAGCTACAGTAAACTGGGCAACGGATGCAGCACAGGCAAGATTTGAGAATATCCTTTCTTCTAACTATGCAGATGGCACAAACCTTGATGCAGTTCTTGCATCCAACGACTCTACGGCTCTTGGCGTTATCAATGCTCTGGCAGCAAACTACACAGGCGAATATCCGATCATTACTGGTCAGGACTGTGATATTGCAAACGTTCCGCACATCGTAGACGGAACACAGGCAATGTCTGTATTCAAGGATACACGTGCTCTGGCAGCTAAGGTTGTTGAGATGGTTGATGCTGTTATGCAGGGTACCGAGGTTCCTGTTAACGATACAGAATCCTATGACAACGGAACAGGCGTTATTCCGTCCTACAATTGCGATCCGACACCGGTTACTGCTGAAAACTACAAAGAGATGCTGATTGATTCCGGATATTACACAGAGGATCAGATTCAGTAAGACTGATACTGTAAAACAAAATGATACAGGCGGGCATGTCGCCCGCCTGTTGTACATGTGGAGTGCCACATGTTTATTTTATATAGGTCTGGAGGGAGCAATTTTGGCAAAGATACTGTTGGAAATGAAAAATATTACCAAAACATTCCCTGGTGTGAAAGCGCTTGACAATGTAAATCTGAAGGTGGAAGAGGGAGAAATTCATGCACTGGTCGGCGAGAACGGTGCAGGAAAGTCCACTCTGATGAATGTACTTTCCGGAGTGTACGGATATGGTACGTACGAGGGTGATATCGTGTACGACGGGGAAGTATGTAAATTTCATGACATCAAAGACAGTGAGGAAAAGGGAATTGTTATTATTCACCAGGAGCTGGCACTGATTCCGTATATGTCGATCGGTGAAAATATGTTTTTGGGTAACGAACGTGGAAAAAAGGCTGCCATCAATTGGGATGAAACATATGGAATGGCAGAAAAATATATGAAGCAGGTTGGCCTGTCAGAATCTGCAAGAACGCTGGTTAAGGATATTGGTGTTGGAAAGCAGCAGCTGGTAGAGATTGCGAAAGCATTGGCCAAAAATGCAAAGCTGCTGATTTTGGATGAGCCGACCTCATCTCTGAATGAGTCGGATTCCAGAGCGCTGCTTGACCTGCTGCTGAGTTTCAAAAAAGAAGGGATGACCTGTATTATCATCACGCATAAGCTGAACGAGGTCTCCTATGTGGCGGACAAGATTACGGTAATCCGTGACGGTGCCACTATTGAGACACTGGTTAAAGGAAAGGATGATCTTTCCGAGGACCGTATCATCAAGGGAATGGTTGGCCGTGAGATCGCGGACCGTTTTCCGAAACGCAAAGACAGCAAAATCGGTGATGTAAACATGGAAGTGAAGGACTGGACCGTGTACCATCCGCTTTATACGGAGCGTAAGGTTGTAGATCATGTATCGATCAAGGTACACAAAGGGGAAGTAGTCGGCATATCCGGCCTGATGGGTGCAGGCCGCACAGAGCTTGCAAAAAGCGTGTTCGGAAGAAGCTACGGAACCAATATCAGCGGAACACTTCTTTTAAATGGCAAAGAGGTGCATCTGAAAAATGCGAAAGATGCAATCAGACATAAGCTTGCATATGTGACAGAAGACCGGAAGGGCGACGGATTGATTCTGGGTAATCCGATCAAGGTGAATACAACACTTGCGAATCTGGAGGCAATCAGCAGTCATTCCGTGATCGACAAGGATAAAGAATATGCTGTGGCCGTGGAATACAAAGAAAAGTTAAAAACAAAGTGCCCGACGGTAGAACAGAATGTTGGCAATTTAAGCGGCGGCAACCAGCAGAAGGTGCTGTTGGCAAAATGGATGTTTGCTGATCCGGATGTCCTGATTCTGGATGAACCGACCCGCGGCATTGACGTAGGAGCAAAGTATGAAATCTACTGTATTATCAATGATCTGGTAGCAGCAGGAAAATCGGTAATTATGATTTCTTCGGAGCTTCCGGAGATTCTCGGAATGTCTGACCGGATTTATGTTATGAATGAAGGAAGGATTGCCGGCGAGCTGAACAGGGAAGAGGCTACCCAGGAAAAGATTATGTCCTGTATTCTGAAGTCAAGTAGTAAAGGAGAGTAAGCGATGGATAAGGCGAAATTAAAAGTAGGAATTCAAAAGTATACAATGATTATCGTACTGGTGCTTGTGATGCTGTTTTTTACCTGGGGTACTCAGGGCAAAATTTTACTGCCACAAAATATCACCAATCTGATCTCACAGAATGCATATGTGTTTGTGCTTGCAACAGGTATGCTGCTGTGTATCCTGACAGGAGGTAATATTGACCTTTCTGTGGGCTCTGTCGTGTGTTTCGTAGGAGCAGTAGGCGGCGTTATGATGGAAAATATGAAATTGCCGGTGGTCGTTGCAGTCATTTTAATGCTGCTGATGGGCGCTGTCATCGGTGCATGGCAGGCATTCTGGATTGCATTTCTGCGTATCCCTCCATTCATCACTACACTGTCCGGCATGCTTGTATTCCGTGGACTTTCGAATGTGGTGCTCGGAGGAAAGACACTTCCGATTAAGTCAGAGATGTTTGTCCGGCTGTTTGGCGGAGGCGCAAACTGTTATGTGCCGGATTTCCTTGGCGGTGGAGAAGGACTGAACCGTGTAGCGCTTCTGGCAGGCATTCTTGCATGTGTAATTTACATATTTGTTACCGTGCGCGGTCATGTGAACCGTGTGAAAAAAGGCTACGATACAGGAAACGTAGGCGCAATGTACGGAAAAATGGTAGTGATCTGCGCCGTGATTCTTGCAGTGTCTTATAAGCTGGCGCAGCATAAGGGAATCCCGACCTCTCTGGTATGGGTGCTGATTGTTGTCCTGATTTACGGCTATATCACAAGCAAAACCACAATCGGAAGATATTTCTATGCAGTGGGCGGAAATGAGAAAGCGACAAAGCTTTCCGGTATCAATACAGACAAGGTATACTTTATTGCGTATACGAATATGGGGCTTCTGGCTGCGCTAGCCGGTATGCTGACAATCGCACGTATGACATCTGCCCAGCCGACTTACGGACAGAACTATGAAATGGATGCAATCGGCTCCTGTTTCATCGGCGGAGCTTCCGCATATGGTGGCATCGGTACTGTCCCGGGAGTAATTGTGGGCGCTGTGCTGATGGGTATTATCAACCAGGGTATGTCGATTATGGGTACAGACCAGAATATGCAGAAGGTCGTAAAGGGACTGGTTCTTCTGGCTGCGGTTATTTTTGACGTAGTGTCAAAGAAGAAAAATTCATAGTCCTGAAGAAACAATTTTCGGGAAATGTCTGATAATTGAAGCGCTTGGAAACCAAAAAACAGGGCAGGGGCAGTGATTAAGATCGCGCCCCTGCCCTGTTCTAATCCGAAATTGAACGAACTCACAGCGGGAGATAGTACTCACCGGCGCAGCCAGGTATGGAATTTTTTGTAAGGTAGTATATTTTTACTGTAAAAATTTCTTGTAATTTTGCTAATAGCTGTCTTGTTAACAAAATTTTACAGTTAATGATAAGTTTGTCTAGATATTTTAGTATTATAATTACTATTATCTTAAATCTTAATTTCTTTTATGAAAGAGAAAGAAAGACGAACAGGTACAAGTAACTTTATTATCTGTGGCTGCGCTGCAACAATGGGCCCGTGCAGGCAGCTGCCACAACATCTGAAAACCAGGAGGGAAGTGATAAGTAAAAATATACTTATAGCAGACGTTTAATAGTAGAAGTATAACAACGAGAAAGGAAGGAGAATTTTATGAAGAAGAAGTTAGTATCCATGTGTTTATCGCTCCTCTTTGCGAGCTTTTGTTTTACAGGCGCGAGTGTTGCAGCTGAAACTTCCACGTCCTCTCTGCCGGTAGTGCCGTCAGGAAAGGAGTTCATGCAGAACCCGACCACATATTGTAATCCTATTTCGCTTACTCAGGGTACAGGGAGACTGCTGAGAGGTGGCGAGCCTGTTATCACAATATTTGAAGATGATTATTATCTGTTTGTCAGCCATAAAAAAGGTTATTGGTGGTCCCCTGATTTCGTAGACTGGACGTATGTTGACGCGCCGGAATTACAGGCCGGAATCGTTGGCGTTGTGGAGATTGACGGCAAACTGTATAACTACGCTGGAAATACCAATGACAAGGTAATGACGACTGATGATCCGAAATCTGGTGTTTGGTATGATGCCGGTACATTCTCCAGCAACAATTATGGCGATGCCAGCATGCTTTACGATGAAGAAACAGGCCGGCTGTTTATGTACTACGGATGGTCTCAGCTTCTTGGTATTCGTGTTGTTGAGTTGGATAAGACAACCTTCAAGGAAATCAGCGAACCGGTTGTCTGCATCTGGGGCGATCCGCATAATCATGGCTGGGAAACCAGATATAAAAAGGACAATATCTTCCCGTACTTCGATTACAGAGATTACCGTGAAGAGGAGTATGGCTGGACAGAAGGCGGCCACCCGCTCAAGTACAATGGCAAATACTATCTGCTGTATTCATCTATCGGTCTCGAGTTCTACTCCTATGGTCAGGGCGTATACGTAGCAGACGATCCGATGGGACCTTATGTATATGAGGAAGAAAATCCGTTTACTCTGAAGACCACAGGCGTAGCTCCGGGCGGCGGCCACGGCAGTATCTTTGTAGATAAGAACAATAATGTCTGGGGCGCTGCTATGATGCCGTTCGCACAGTCCGGTGGACGTGGCGACACGCTTATCTCTCTCTACCCGGCAGGCGTTGATGAAGACGGCGTAATGCACGGAAAAACGGAATTTGGTGATTATCCGCAGTATCTTCCGGGCGTCGTAGAGAATCCGATTGAAGACGGCTTTACGGGATGGGTACTTTTGTCCCTGGACAAAAAGATCGAAGCGTCTTCCACGCTTGAGAATTGCTGGACAGCACATGCAGTGGACGAGAATACAAAGACATTCTGGTCAGCTGAAACAGGTGATCCGGGCGAATATATAACCGTAGACCTTGGCACAGTGTGTGATATTCGCGGTATCCAGATTCTTTGGGACAAAGATCCGGACACTACACGAAGCAGAGATCCGCTCGACCGCTATCAGTCCTACACGGTCGAAGTATCCGATGATAACGAGAACTGGACCATGCTTATTGACAAGAGCAATAACGTTCAGGACCTGCGAAGTGATTACACCGAACTCCCGGATCCTGTATACGCACAGTATGTGAAGCTGACAAATGTATTTACTCCGGACGATGGAAAGTTTGCTGTAAAAGCGCTTCGTGTTTTCGGTAATCCGGACGCAGCAACCTGGACAAAGGTTGAGAATGTAACGGTTGTCCGTGACAAATTAGACCGCCGCAACGCTCATCTGGTATGGGAGCAGGTGGATGGCGCCGAGGGATATATTGTG
>CAOJHI010000068.1 GCA_948436005.1 uncultured Lachnospiraceae bacterium | reverse complement strand
CTTTTCGTACAGACGCTGCAGAGATTTCCAAATGCCGAGCTTTGCATGCGGCCACGTAAGTCCGCCCTGAAAATAAACGGCATACGGAGGTTTGATCGGTCCATCTGCGCTCAGCTCAATAGAAGAACCCTGCACAAAAGCGCCTGCTGCCATAATTACATCACTGTCGTAGCCCGGCATCGCCCACGGCTCCGGCGTCACATAGCTGTCCACCGGCGCAGCTGACTGAATTCCCTCACAAAAAGCAATCACACCCTCCGGTTTTCCGAATTCTACTGCCTGAATAATATCATAGCGCTCCTCTTTTCCGCCCGGCACCACAGAAAAGCCGAGGGATTCATAAAGATTTGCCGCAAAAATTGCACCTTTGAGCGCCGCTGCAGTCACCGTAGGAGCAAGGAACAGCCCCTGATAGAAAGACTGCATAACGCCAAGCGTCGCGCCAACCTCTTTGCCAAGTCCCGGAGACGTCAGACGATACGCCGCCCGCTCCACGCACGCTTTTGTCCCGGCAATATATCCACCGATCGGCGCAAGACCGCCGCCCGGATTTTTAATCAGAGAACCAACTACCATATCCGCACCGTAATCGCTTGGCTCCGTCAGCTGTACGAATTCACCGTAACAGTTATCCACCATACAGATGATTTCCGGGTTTATCTTTTTCACAAAAGCAATCGCTTCCCCGATCTGCTCTACGGAAAGCGTCGGGCGTGTCAGATATCCTTTGGATCGCTGAATCGCAACCAGCTTCGTCTTTTCACCAAGTGCACTGCGGATTCCTTCCAGATCAAAATTCCCGTCCGGCAAAAGCTCTACCTGCCGGTAAGTTACACCATATTCTGCCAGAGAACCGCAGGAGGGCCTGATTCCGATCACCTCTTCGAGTGTATCATATGGTTTTCCGGAAATTGAGATCATCTCATCCCCGGGACGAAGGTTTGCCGAAAGCGCCAGCGCCAGCGCATGGGTCCCGCAGGTAATCTGCGGACGCACCAGCGCATCCTCTGTATGAAACACGTTTGCATACACCTTTTCCAGCGTTTCCCGGCCAAGATCATTGTAGCCATAACCGGTCGTGGCCTGAAAGCATTCCGCGCAGACCCTTGCGTCCTGCATTGCCTTTATAACCTTCAGCTGATTATATTCTGCCGTCTCATCAATTTTCTGAAAACGCTCCGAAAGTCCTGCCAGAATTTTCTGCGCATACGCAGACACCTCAGGACTGATTCCCAGAGCTTCATACAGTTTTTCCATGATAAATGCCTCTTTTCTCCAATTCTGTTATCATATATTCCAGGATTTTCTCATCCATATAGTCAAATTTATCTTTATCAACCCATGTTACATCTCTCTCCCGGCGGAACCAGGTAAGCTGACGCTTTGCAAAGTGGCGTGTATCACGCTTTAGAACGCGCACTGCCTCCTCAAAAGAATACAGGCCATCCAGATAATCCAGCATCTCTTTGTAGCCAAGTCCCTGCATGGAAACCATATTCCTGGTACATCCTTCCTCTTTGAGTGCCTTCACCTCATCCAGAAGTCCTTCCTCTATCATCTGATCGACGCGCAGGTCAATATTCTGATAAACCTGTTCCCGGCGGTCATTTAATACGAAATAAGCAAACTGATACGGTGAAGCCTTCTGACGTTCTTTTTCGTTATGGCCCGAAATCGGTTCTCCCGTCTCATGGAAGTATTCCAGTGCCCGGATCACACGTTTTACATTGTTGGCATGAATCGCAGCAGCTGACTCCGGGTCCACATCAGCCAGCAGACGGTGAAGATATTCTGCTCCCTTTTCCCTGGCAAATCCCTGAAGGGTTTCCCGATAAGACAAATCGCTTCCATTTTCCGTAAAGTCAATATCATACAGCACAGCCTGAATATAAAAGCCGGTGCCGCCTGCCAGAATCGGAAGCTTCCCCCTTTTCCTGATTTCCTGTATATATTTTTTTGCATATTCCTGAAACCGAACCACATGAAATTCTTCATCCGGCTCAAATTCATCAATCAGATAGTGCCGTATCCCCTGCATCTCCTCCGGGCGCACTTTTGCTGAGCCAATATCCATTCTGCGATAAACCTGCATGGAATCCGCGGAGATAATTTCCCCGCCAATCCGTTTCGCAAGCTCTACAGAAAGCCTTGTTTTTCCTACCGCAGTCGGCCCTGTCAGGATAATCAGAGGATTTTTTTCGTATGACATCACTGCACCAGATTCCTTTCCGTTATTCATAGACTCATGAAAATGCTTATTCAGCTATACAATCCGTTTAAATTTCTTCTCCAGTTCATATTTTGTCATGGAAATAATCGTCGGTCTGCCATGCGGGCAATTATATGGATTTTCCAGCGTCAGAAGCTCTCCGATCAAATGGTCAGCCTCCTGTATTGACAGCCTGTTGTTTCCCTTCACAGCTGCCTTGCAGGACATGGACGCAATCTTTTCCAGCACCGATTCCGGTGAGGTCCGTCCCCCAACATCCATAAGCCCGTCTAATATTTCCGTAAACAGCGTCCGGTCAGCAATCCCATACAGATTTCCCGGCACGCCGCTGATCGCATAATCGCGGCCTCCAAACTGTTCGATAACAAATCCGGCTTCCTCAAAACAGCTTTTGTGCTGATTCAGCACTGTTTCTTCCTGCAGTGTCAACGTAACAATGACCGGAGGAGTTACCATCTGGGTTGTCTGCTGCCTGTTACGGTATTTTTCCATAAACCGCTCATAATAAACCTTTTCATGTGCCGCATGCTGGTCAATAATAAACAGTTTTTCATCAAATTCTACCAGCCAGTACGTATCAAACACCTGCCCGATCAGCTTGTGACGTTTCCTGTTCTTTGCATCAAGAAGCCTGTCCTCAAAAAGCTCCATCTGATGCGGCTGACCATCCGGGTACTCTTGTTGTGCTTTTGCATTCGTTGTTACATTCAAATGCTCCTGCTGCACAGCTGCATTTCCGGATATCTCCTGAGCACTCGGATGATCTGACTGGACTGCCCCTTTTTCCGGTATCTGCTGCGCATTCGAATGATTCGACTGTGCTGTACCATTTTCCGGTATCTCCTGAGCATTCGTATGATTCGACTGTTCCATACCATTTTCCGATATTGCCTGCGCATTGGAATTATTTCTCTGTGCTTCCGTATCAGCCGTTTTCACCTGATTATCCGAACCTAAGGGTACAGGATACCCGATATTTCCGGTTACCGGCCGGAATGCCCCTTCCCTGCGCGGATATTTTGGCTCATAAGGACTGTTGGCTTCTGCGATCAGCTGACTGCGGATTTTTTCAAACGGCTCCGGATACGTCACTTTTTTTCTGCGCTCTGCTTCCAGACTTTTGTTTAATTCCGTTTTTTGCGGTAATTTGCCTGGTTCCGCAGTTCTTTTCAGAATATCACCCTCCGGCGCTCCTGTCTGCTTTGGCGCTTCCACCGTAAACTCCGGTATGAGTTCTTTTCCCGCCAATGCATCCTTTACGGTCTGATAAACCCTGTCATAGACGTCTGTCTGACTGGCAAACCGCACCTCCATCTTGGTCGGATGAACATTTACATCCACCTGCTGCGCATCGATCTGTACCATCAAAACCGTAAACGGATACCGGTGGTTCATCATAAACGGCTTATAGGCATCCTCAATCGCCCTTGCCACAATCGCACTTTTTACATACCGTCCGTTCACAAAATAATTCTCATAATTGCGGTTTCCCCGCGAAATTACCGGCTTTCCGATAAAGCCGCTGATCTGAATTCCATTCTTGTGCTCTGTCTCAATTCTTATCACATTTGACGCAATGTCCCGGCCATAAATACCATACACGATATCTTTCAGATTGCAGTTTCCGGACGTGTGCAGCTTCGTGTCTCCGTTCTGGATAAACTTAAACGAAATCTCGGGATGAGAAAGCGCCATTCGCTCAAGCAGGTCACTGACATAGCCTGCCTCCGTTGCAGCTGTTTTCAAAAACTTTTTTCTGGCCGGAGTGTGGTAGAAAAGATTGCGTACCAGGAACGTCGTTCCTTCCGGAGCGCCGATCTCTTCCAGGGATTTCTCTGCGCCGCACTCAATCACATACCGGACGCCGGTGATGCTCCCCGCTGTTTTTGTGATCATCTCAACCTGGCAGACAGCCGCAATACTCGACAGTGCCTCTCCGCGAAATCCCAGGGTACCGGAGGTAAGCAGATCGTCCACAGTCCGGATTTTGCTCGTCGCATGGCGCAGAAAGGCCACCGGTACCTGATCCTTCGGTATCCCGCTCCCGTTGTCTGTGATACGGATCAGAGAAATCCCTCCGTCCCGTATCTCTACTGTGACTGCGTTTGCCCCGGCATCCACTGCATTCTCAACCAGTTCCTTTACAATCGAAGCCGGACGCTCCACAACCTCTCCTGCCGCAATTTTATCAATCGTATCCTGACTCAAAAGAGTAATCTGATTCATGGTTTCCTCCCGGTATTACCACCTGTTTTTCAGTTTATTCTGCAGATGATAAATTGTATTGAGCGCATCAATGGGCGTCAGATTTGACACATCAATCTCCTGCAGCTCCCGGATTACATCAGATTCACTGACCGTATCAAACAATGACATCTGATCCATATCGACCGGGTCGTATTTTTTCGGTTTTGCTTTTTTCGCCTTCTGGCTGTCTGTCCCAATCTCCTGTACCTTGACCGTGATATCCGCATTTGTCAGCTCCTCCGCAAGTTCCTTTGCGCGTCCGATTACACTGTCCGGCACACCGGCCAGCTTCGCCACCTGAATACCGTAGCTTTTATCCGCGCCTCCCTTGATAATTTTCCGGAGAAAAACGATATCGTCCCCTTTTTCCTTCACTGCTATGCAGTAATTGTTCACACCCGGAAGCTTGCCCTCCAGCTCAGTCAGCTCATGATAATGCGTGGCAAAAAGCGTCTTTGCTCCGAGAAGCTTTGGATTGCTGATATGCTCCACAACCGCCCAGGCAATGCTCAGCCCGTCAAACGTACTGGTTCCGCGTCCGATCTCATCCAGAATCAGCAGACTGTTTCTGGTCGCATTGCGGAGGATATTCGCTACCTCAGTCATTTCCACCATAAACGTACTCTGGCCGCTCGCCAAATCGTCTGAAGCTCCGACTCTCGTGAAAATCCGGTCTGCCAGACCAATCCAGGCACTGGCTGCCGGGACAAAGCTTCCGATCTGTGCCATCAGAACAATCAGGGCAGTCTGGCGCATATAAGTTGATTTGCCCGCCATATTCGGACCTGTGATAATCGAAACACGGCTTTTCGTATTGTCGAGATATGTATCATTGGCAATAAACATATCATTTGGAATCATCTTTTCCACAACAGGATGCCGGCCGCCTCTGATGTCAATCACACCTTTTTCATTGACAGACGGTTTGACATAGTTGCTGCGCTCTGCCACAAGCGCCAGGGATGCAAATACATCAATCCCCGCCACTGCCTTTGCTGTCTGCAAAATCCGCACAATCTCCTGCGCTACCTTATTCCTTATCTCAACATAGAGACCGTATTCCAGCGTAAACAGCTTATCCTCTGCACCGAGAATCATATCTTCCAATTCTTTTAATTCCGGAGTGATATAACGTTCCGCGTTCGCAAGCGTCTGTTTGCGTGTATAATAATCCGGCACCAGATCGCGGTACGAATTTGTGACCTCCAGATAGTAGCCGAACACCTTGTTATATTTAATTTTCAGATTCTTGATACCAGTCTTTTCGCGCTCCTGCGCTTCGAGCTGTGCCAGCCAGTTTTTCCCCTCCGTCTTGGCATTGCGGAGCTTATCTACCTCCTCATGGTACCCTTCCTTGATGATACCTCCGTCACGGATTCCGATCGGCGGTTCCTCAACAATCGACGCATCAATCAGACGGCACAGATCAGCAAGCTCATCCATGTCTGCTTCCAGTTCGCAAAGCAGCGGTGCCTTCAGACTTTTCATCAGATACTTGATATGCGGAAGCATAGAAAGAGAGGTCTTAAACGCAATCATGTCACGCGGATTTGCGCTCTGATAGCTGATACGGCTGATCAGACGTTCCAGATCGTAAACAGGATTCAGGTATTCCCTGATCTCCTCTCTCGTAATCGCATTGTTTTTCAGCTCTTCGACTGCATCGAGCCGCGCTTGAATCTCCTCTTTTTCAATCAGCGGCTGTTCCACGTATTTGCGCAGCAGACGGGCTCCCATGGCTGTCTTTGTTTTATCCAATACCCATAACAGAGAGCCCCTCTTGTTTTTTTCGCGCAAAGTCTCACACAGCTCCAGGTTTCGTCTCGTAGAACTGTCCAGAATCATATATTTGCCAATCGAATAAGGGGTAAGCTGTGTCAGATTTGCAATGGAAGTTTTCTGTGTTTCCATCAGATATTTCAACAGTGCGCCGGAAGCAATCACACCGCAGCTGTAGTCGGAAATCCCGAGCCCGTCCAGGGCAGATACATGAAACTGCTCTTTGAGAAGCTGTGCGCACATCGCGTCGTCAAAATACCAGGAATCCAGTGCATACACGGTAATCCCCAGACGTTCCTTCATATCCTCCAGATCAATTCCGCTGACATAAAATGAATGATTGCAGATAATCTCGGACGGAGAAAACTTCATAATCTCATCAAAAAGCTTCCTCTCACCGTCAAGCTCTGTCACCAGATACTCCCCTGTCGTAATGTCAGCCACCGAAATCCCATACCGGTCAGCCATGTATACAATACACATCAGATAATTATTTTTCGTCTCATCCAGGGCCTGCGTATTTAAATTTGTTCCTGGCGTGACGATGCGGATCACCTCGCGTTTTACAATTCCTTTTGCCTGTTTCGGATCCTCCACCTGCTCGCAGATCGCTACTTTATAGCCCTTTGCCACAAGCTTGTTCAGATATCCGTCCACCGCATGATGCGGTACACCGCACATCGGCGCACGCTCCTCCTGGCCGCAGTCTTTTCCGGTCAGAGTGATCTCCAGTTCCTTTGATGCAGTCAGCGCATCCTCGAAAAACATCTCGTAGAAGTCGCCCAGACGGTAAAACAGAATACAGTCCCGATACTGTTCCTTGGTCTGCATGTATTGCTGCATCATTGGGGTTAATTGTGCCATTTTTTCTCCTTCTGTTATGGAGGCTGTCTGCATCAGTAAAACGCTCATGAAAACGTTCCCTTAGAACCTTTTATGCAGACAGCCCCGTTTTCTGGTAAATTATGAAATCGCGGATTCTCCAAGATAATAAAATCCTTTGCATTCCTTCAGATGTACATCTACAATCGTTCCGATCATCTCTTTATTACCCGGAAAATGAACCAGCAGGTTATTGCTGAGCCGTCCTGTCACCAAAGAATCATCCTGCTCGTTCTTCTGTTCAACCAGAACCGGCAGAATCTGTCCCTGCACTTTTTCTGACTGCTCTTTTGAAATCTCCTGCACCAGGGCGAGAAGCCGGTTGAAACGGTCTTTTACAACATTGTCCGGCACCTGGTTTTCCATCGCAGCAGCCGGTGTCCCGGTTCGTTTGGAATAAATAAACGTAAAAGCACTGTCATAACGCACTTTGCGCACAACATCCAGCGTCTCCTGGAAATCTTCCTCGCTCTCACCCGGAAATCCTACAATAATATCCGTTGTGATGGAAATATCCGGCATGGCTTCCCTTATTTTTGCAGCCAGGGCCAGGTACTGCTCCTTCGTATAACGGCGGTTCATCTTTTTCAGAATCTCACTGCTTCCTGACTGCAGCGGTAAATGCAGATGACGGCAGATTTTTTTGGATGCTTTCATGACTGCAATCAGATCATCCGACAGATCTTTCGGATGCGACGTCATAAACCGAATCCGCTTCAGTCCCTCAATCTGCTCTACCATTTGCAGAAGCTGCGCAAAGGAGACCGGCTTTTCCAGATTTTTTCCGTAAGAATTCACATTCTGCCCAAGCAGCATGACCTCAACTACCCCGTCTGCCACCAGACCTTCAATCTCACGGATAATATCCTCCGGCTTCCGGCTCCGCTCCCTGCCCCGCACATACGGCACAATACAATAGCTGCAGAAGTTGTTGCAGCCAAACATGATATTTACACCTGACTTGAAAGGATAGGTTCGTTCTGCCGGTAAATCCTCCACAATCTTATCCGTGTCCTTCCACAGATCCATGACCATGCGGTCAGATTCGAGCGCAGTCACGAGAAGCTCTGCAAATTTAAAAATATTGTGGGTTCCAAATACAAGATCCACAAAACGGTAGCTTGTGCGGATTTTTTCTGCCACATCCGGTTCCTGCATCATGCAGCCGCAAAGGGCAATGACCATCTGCGGGTTCTTTTTCTTAAGTCCGGAAAGATAACCAAGGTGTCCGTATACCTTCAGATTCGCATTTTCGCGCACTGTGCACGTATTGTACAGAACAAAATCTGCCTCCTCCGTCATTGCCAGCTCATACCCTATATTCTCCAGGATGCCGCGCATTTTCTCTGAATCGCGTTCATTCATCTGGCAGCCAAAGGTCTGGATAAATGCGGTCGGACGCCGCTTGTTCTCTGTCTCAAATTCCTGTACCCATTTCCGGCATTTCGCCATAAAATAATATTGCCGTGCCGGCTCCTCTGCCGGCGCCTCCCGGGTCAGATCTATTTTGTCTAAATCAATTTCGTTGTACATTTTTATTGATTTTTATCCCTTCTGAAATACATATTTTAAAAGAAACAAGTTTTACCGCGTCTGTCCGTTTCCGAAAATGATATATTTTGTTGTTGTCAGCGCTTCAAGCCCCATCGGACCGCGCGCATGGAGCTTCTGCGTGCTGATGCCGATCTCAGCTCCAAAACCGAATTCAAATCCGTCTGTAAACCGCGTGGATGCATTTACATACACGGCCGCCGCGTCAATCTCATCGAGAAACCGCATGGCATTTGCGTAATCCTTTGTAATGATTGCCTCCGAATGTCCGGTATTGTAACGGTTGATGTGGGCAATTGCTTCCTCAATCGACGATACGGTCTTTACGGAAAGAATATAGTCAAGATATTCTCTGCCCCAATCTTCTTCCGAGGCAGCCACGCCTCCGTCTATACAGGAAAGCGCCTGCTTGTCACAGCGCAGCTCCACCTTGTGCGCATCAAGCTTTTGCTTCAACACAGCCAAAAATACTTTTTCAATTTTTTCATGGACTACAATCGACTCACATGCATTGCACACGCCGATGCGCTGTGTTTTGGCATTGTTTATGATATTGGCCGCCATCTCAAGGTCTGCCGTCTCGTCCACATAAATATGGCAGTTTCCGGTTCCTGTTTCAATGACCGGAATGGTGCTGCCTTCCACCACTGCCCGAATCAGCCCTGCCCCGCCGCGTGGAATCAGGACATCCACATACTGCTTCAGCTTCATAAAACGGGCCGTTGTCTCCCGGTCCGTCACCCGGATCAGCTGCAAAGCCGCAGACGGTATCCCGCAGTCCCGAAGCGCCTGGCACAAAACATCCACAATGGCCCGGTTTGAATGGATGGCATCGCTTCCTCCCTTGAGAATCACTGCATTTCCTGTTTTAAAACAAAGTCCGAATGCGTCTGCCGTCACATTTGGCCTGGATTCATAGATGATGCCGACCACACCGAGCGGAACCCGTTTTTTCCCGATCATCAGGCCGTTCGGACGCTTTTTCATTTCCGCAACCTCGCCGACCGGGTCATCCAGACCTGCGATCTGCCGCAGCCCTTCACTCATCCCCTCAATCCGGCTGTCGTTCAGCAGCAGACGGTCCACAAGCCCTTCCGGCATCTTATTTTCTCTTGCCTTTTGAATATCCTTTGCATTTGCCTCCAGAATTTTCTCCCGGTACTGCCCAAGATACTCCGCTGCTTTTAAAAGAGCCTTGTTTTTCACTGCCGTAGAGAGCTTTCGCAGCTGCGGTTCCGTTTCCCGGGCCGCCTGTCCAATGGATTCCAGAAGAACATCTGAATCTGCGAAAAAACGATCTTCCGTTACAAGATACTGGGGAAAAATATCATGGACATCTGCAGGTACTTCCTCCATCATCTGAAATTCAAATGCCATGGCAATCGTTGTATGCTTCGGATGCCGGGAAAGATATCTGTCATAGAACCCTTTTCCATACCCACAGCGATGGCGCTGCTGATCAAATCCGACGCCCGGAACGATCAGCAGCGCTTCCTCATCTGCTGCCTCTTCTGTACCAACAACGGGCTCCGGAATATCAAAATATCCCGGAGCTGTATCTTCATAGGAAGTGATATAATAATAGCTCATATTCTCCCCGCATACCCTGGGAGCTGCTACCTTCTTCCCAAGTCTCCATGCTTCCTCGATCAGCGGCGCTGCTGAGGCCTCTCCCTTGCAGCCCATATAAACAAAAATACTGGAAGCTTTCTGAAACGCATCCATTTGTATAATCTGCTCACAGATGAGCCGGCTCTTTGCTTCCACTTCCGTCTGAGACAGCGTTCTTCGCTTCGCTGCAACCAGTTTTCTAATGTCCTTTTTTTCCATATTTTTCACCCAGATTTTCTATTTTTCCGTCCTTGTTTACAATATCAATCTGATCGAGCTGACCGCGCAGATTTGCCCGCACCGCTGCAATATACTCTGAACGGAGCTCTGCCTGTTCTTTTTTCTCCGCCTCTGTCAGCCCTTCCGCCTTTGCTTTTCTCGCAAGTGCATTGATTCTGTCCAGTTTTTTATTATCCATACTTTCTTCCAACCTGCTTTCTGTTTCATTATTATTTAAATTCTTTCCCGAGAAACAGCGTTCCGATCTCTGCTCCCTGCAAGATGCGGTGAATCACGTGGAAATCCTCCCCATTGGCAATCACCATATCTGCGCCGGAAGCGGTCGCTATTTTAGCCGCTGAGAGCTTTGTCGCCATCCCTCCGGTTCCGACATCACTTCCGCTGCCTTTTCCCATAAGCATAAGCCGTTCATCCACCGCTTCAACGAGACTAATAAACTCCGCGCCTGGATTTTCCCGCGGATCATCCGTATATAATCCATCAATATCTGACAAAAGAATCAAAAGATCTGCACCGACCAGTGCCGATACAAGAGCAGACAATGTATCATTATCGCCAAACTGAATCTCATATGTAGAAACCGTATCGTTCTCATTCACAATCGGAATCGTCCCAAGCGCCAGAAGCTCTTCAAATGTATTGCAGGCATTGTTCCGGCTTACTTCATCTGTCACTGTGTTTTTAGTCATAAGTACCTGAGCCGCCCGATGCCCATACTCACTGAATAATTTCTGATAAATCATCATCAGCTGTGCCTGTCCGATCGCCGCACACGCCTGTTTTTCAGACACTTTGACCGGCCTGTGATGGAAACCAATGGCCTGGCGTCCCACTGCAATTGCTCCCGAGGACACCAGGATCACATCCTTTCCCATATTTTTTATGTCACAGAGCTCCCGCACCAGAATCTCTAACTTTGTCAGATTCAAAGCACCTGTCTCCTTATGCGTGATCGAGGAACTTCCGATTTTGATGATGATTCGTTTTTTATCTTTTAATTTCTCTCTGTAATTCATAATCTTCCTCAAATATTTTAATTATTTGATCAGCCCTGTTTTGCGAAGCATGCGCACAATCAGATATCCCTTCGGGAAGGAAGAAATCTCCTCAATTGTAATGCCCTTAAATGAAACAAGACCAATTCCATAAACAACAATTCCCACGAGAATGGCAATAACCGTTGACACTGTATTGCCGGCAAACAGATTGAATGCAGAATATACAAGATAAACCGCTCCTGCCATAATCACTGACACAATGCCCGGGACAACAAACGTCTTGTACCATTCCTGGCGGTAGCTGATAAAGCGCCGAATCGACATTGCATTCAGTACGCATACCACCAATGCAAAGAAAATATTGGAATACACAACCGCATAGATGTTCAGATTAGCTGTGGTCAACAGGAAATACAGCAGAATAAAATGCAGCACAAGCGCAATGCTGCAGTTAATCAGCGGCTGTCTGAGCTGACCAAGCCCCTGCAGAATATTCGTGGTCAGCGTGGAAAGCGAATAAAAAATAATCATCAGTGCACCCGCCTGCATGATTCCGGCAGAAAGCGCAGCTCCTGTCTGCTGACGGAACAGCATCAGAACAATCGGTTTTGACAGAGCAGCCATTCCAACTGCACATGGAATCGTCAGAAGCATCGTAAAACGGATAGACATCCTGATCTTCCGCCTCGCCTCACTGCGGTTACGGTTTGCCATGGCTGCGGTAAGCGACGGAACAATAGACGGCCCCATACTTGAGGCGAGCGCCAGCGGAACGTTCATCAGCACACGAAACTGTCCGGAATAAATTCCCCATATAGCTCCGTACTGTGCATCCGTATAGCCCTGTCCCTGCAGCGCCTTATTAAAAATACCCTGATCGGCCACATTGCTTATATTATAAATAACCGCGCTCAGAATGACCGGCAAAATGGTCATAACCAGCTCGCGGTAAATTTTTCGCATGGATTCCGGTCTTGAATTCTGATCACGCCGCATATTGCGGCGCAGTGTCCCTTTTTGCAGACTATAGACAGCCATCATAAACAGAAGGGCAACCGTAATACTGACCACAGTACCAAACGTTCCGCCGGCAGCGCCCCAGGCCGGACCAAGGGAATCATTTCCCTCTTTTGCAGCCAGAGACATTCCGTAGTCAAACATGATATTGGCACAGATCAGTGTCACAGCGGCATTAACAATCTGCTCAATTACCTGAGAAACGGCTGTCGGAACCATAGTGGAAT